>JAXDHL010000038.1:0-13840 GCA_034664525.1 Solirubrobacteraceae bacterium | reverse complement strand
CGGGCCTGAAGGTCACGAACGACGTCACGGGCCTGAGCCCGCCGGCCGGCATAACGATCGCGCTGCGCCATGCGACGGTCAGTGGCGCCGCGCAGGGCGTCGTGGTCGACAACACGCCGGGGACGCTGCAGCAGGCGGGGCCGATCGCGGCGACGGTGACGTCGTCGATTGTGCACGAGCCGTCGGTCGCCAAGGGCTCCGCGGGTGTCCCGCCGCTCGTCCCGGCCGCCTCCGTCACGCTGAGCTTCGACCGCTCGGACACGCCCGGCGTGGCCGACGCGGACACCAACGCCCAGGCCACGGTCACGAACGCCGACGGCCAGTACACGGCGGACGCCAACCGGCTGTTCGGCAAGAACCTGCGCCTGCGCATCGACTCGCCCGCGATCGACAAGGGCGCCGCCCCGGCGTCGGACGAGTCGCAGACCGACATCGACGGCCAGCCGCGCGTCAACGGCGGCGCGTCGGACATCGGCGCCGACGAGTTCGTCAACTCCGCCCCGAAGGCCACGCTCGGCGTGTCGAACCCGAACCCGCTGCAGAACGAGCCGGTGACCTTCAGCTCCGCGGCCACGGACCCGGACGCCGGCGACACGATCACGCAGTACTACTGGGACTTCGGCGACGGCACGGCCGGCGCCGCGACCGGCCAGCCGAGCGTCTCCCATGCCTACGCGAAGGTCGGCACCTACACGGCCAAGATGGCCGCCAAGGACACGGGAGGCGCGTTCTCCGCCGTGGCGACCGCGACGATCACCGTCAAGGACGGATCGCCGCCCGAGGTCAAGATCAGCACTCCGCGGGACAAGAGCACGCTCAAGCTCAACCCGAAGGCCAAGAAGCGCAAGAAGGGCCACAAGAAGCCCACGCCGCCCAAGCCGCTGCCGCTGACGATCCTCGGCTCGGTGACGGACGGGACCGGCGTGCGGTCGGTCGAGGTCGCGATCACCTACCGCAAGACGGCGACGTCGAAGTCCTGCAAGCAGTACACCGGCAAGGCGTTCAAGAAGGCGGGCTGCTCGTCATTCACGTTCGTCAGGGCGCGGGTGATCGGCAGCAACTGGCAGCTCGTCACCAAGAAGGGGCTGCGGCTCGTGCCCGGCCGCTACGAGCTGCGGGCCCGCGGGACGGACACCAACGGACTCGTCGGCGGCCCGATCTTCTCGGGCACGACCGGCTCGCTCGTCCGGGTCAGCGTCAAGTAGCGTCCGCCGGATGGACGACGCGCAAGCGTTCCGCAAGCAGTCCCGCCAGGCCTGGGGTGCCGTCGCGGGCGGGTGGGGGACCCACGGCGTCCGCTTCGGCGAGCTCGCGATGCCCGTCACCACCTGGATGGTCGAGGCGGCCCACCTGCAGCCGGGACACGAGGTGCTCGAGCTCGCGGCCGGGCCCGGCGACGTCGGCTATCTCGCGCTCGAGCTCATCCAGCCCGGCGGGTCGCTGATCACGAGCGACTTCTCGCCCGAGATGCTGACCGTCGCGCAGGAACGTGCGGCCGAGCTGGGCGTCAGCGGCGTGCGCTTCAAGCAGATCGACGCCGAGTCGATCGACATCGAGGCCGCGTCGCTGGATGCCGTCCTGTGCCGCTGGGGCTACATGCTGATGGCCGACCCGGGCGCCGCGCTGCGCGAGACGCGGCGCGTGCTGCGCCCCGGCGGGCGTCTCGCGCTCGCCGCCTGGACGAGCCCGCAGGAGAACCGCTGGTCGAGCGTCGTCGGCGAGGTCCTGATCGCCCGCGGCCTGGCCGAGCCGCCGGCGCCCGGCACGCCCGGGCAGTTCGCGTGGGGCGCGCCCGGGACGATCGAGGCGCAGCTCGAGGAGGCGGGCTTCGTCGACGACGTCGAGGTCGACGCGGTCGAGTTCGAGGTCCGCCAGACCTTCGAGGCGTGGTGGGACCGGACGCTCGAGATGTCGCAGCAGGTCCGGGCGGTCCTCGGCCTCCCGGACGCCGAGCAGGCGGCGATCCGCGACGAGCTGCGCGACCGCCTCGCGGAGTACGACGACGGGGACGGAACGCTCGTAATCCCCGCGCGCAGCTGGGTGGCCGCAGCGTCGGCCTGATGGCGGGCGTCAGCTTCCTGTGCGTCGCATCCGGCCCGGCCGAGCGCGTGCGCGCCCTGCTGGAGGTCGTCCGCCCGCACGTCGACCAGATCGTCGTCGCGTTCGACGGCCGCGGCGACCCGCGGGCGGCGGACTGGTGCGCGGACCTCGCCGACCAGCGGCTGTGGTTTCCCGCCGCGAGCGGTTTCGAGCACGCGGCGGCCTGGGCGCTCGACGCGTGCACCGGCGACTGGGTGCTGCGCCTGGACGACGACGAGGTCCCGAGCGCCGCGCTGCTGGACGCGCTGCCCACCCTCGTGCGAGACCGGCACGTGGTCGACTACGCGTTCACGCGCCGCTGGCTGTTCCCGGACGCCTGCGCCTACATCGACGCGACGCCGTGGCGCGAGGAGCACCAGCGCCGGCTGGCGCGCAACCTGCCCGGCCTGCGCCCGGCGTCGTCCGGGCTGCCGCACGACCAGCCGATCCTGGTGGGTCCGCGCCGCATCCTGCCGCTGGCGCTCTACCACCTGGACACGCTGGTGCAGTCCCCGGCGCGGCGACTGGCGAAGGCGCGCGACTACGAGCGGCGCCACCCGGCGGTCTTCAACGCCTTCCCGGTCAACGGCATGTATCTGCCGGAGGCGATCCCGGACCTGCGGACGAGCCCGGTCGACGCCGCCGATGTGAGGTCGATCGAGCGCGTGCTCGCCGGCGCCGCGCCGCCGCCGCCGGACGCGCCGGTGCTCGGGCCGGTGCTGACCGCCACGCCGGGGGAGCTCGACGGCGGGCTCGCGGGCGGCCGCGACGACCCGGTCGCCGGGCGGCTCGAGGTGGTCGCCGCCGACGCCGAGCTGCCGCCCGCCGTCACGGTCTGGTGGGAGGTCGACGCCCGCAACGACGGGCCGGGCACCTGGTCGTGGTTCGAGGACGCGCATCCGCGCGTGCGGGTCGGCAGTCGCTTCCGCGACGCTGCCGGGACGGAGGTGAGCGCCGCCTGGGGCACGCTGACCGCGTCGGTGGCGCCGGGCGAGGGCAGCCGCGTGCTGGTGCCGCTCGAGACCCCGCAGGCGCCCGGTGACTACGAGGTCGCGGTGGACCTGGTGGTGGCGGGGCGCGAGTGGCTCGACGGCGGCCCGCGCCTGCCCGTCCGCGTCACCCCGGACGCGCCGCTCGCCCGTGCTGCGGAAGCCGTGCGGGCGCAGCTCGCAGCGGATAGCATGCCGCCGTGACGCGCCTGCTGCTGCGCATCCCGTTGATCGCGATCGCCCTCGGCCTGGGCGCCGCACCCGCCGCCGCAGCGCCGAAGCTGCATCTCCTGAAGGTCCCCGGCCTGCCCGCCGCCAACCGGGTCGGCGCGCCGATCGGCGGCCCGGTGCCCGCGGCGCGCCACCTCGCGATCGGTCCGGGCCGCGAGGTATGGATGACCGGCGACGGCGCCACCAACTACCTCGCCCGCGTCTCGGCCGGGGGCAAGCTCATCGCCACCTATCCGACGGGTGGCACGCCGGATTCGATCACCGCCGGGCCCGACGGCGCCATGTGGTTCACGGAGGCCGACGGCAACGCCGTCGGGCGGATCACCCGCGGCGGCGTCATCAACACGTTCCCGGTCCCGATCCCGGGCGCCGGCCCGAGGGGGATCGCCCTGGGCGCCGACGGGGCGCTGTGGGTCACGCTCTTCCGTGCCAACCAGGTCGCCCGCCTCACCACTGACGGCACGTGGACGCTGTTCAGCAACGGGTTGACGCCGGGCGGTCAGCAGCTCGGCATCTCCCGCGGGCCGGGCGGCATCTGGTTCACCGAGCCGCGCGGCGACCGCCTGGTGCGGATCCGCCCGGACGGCAGCCTGTTCGCCGTCTCGGTGTCGACGGCGAGCGGGCCGGAGGCGATCGAGCGCGGCGTCGACGGCAACCTGTGGTTCACCGAGGACGACGGCAACCGGATCGGCCGCGTGACCGCCACGGGCCAGGTCCAGGAGTTCCAGTCGGGCATCACGCCCCGCGCCACGCCCTTCAACATCACCGCCGGGCCCGACGACGCGGTCTGGTTCACGGAGGCCGACGGCGACCGCATCGGCCGCTCCACGCCGGACGGGTGGATCACCGAGTACCCCCTGCCGGCGCAGTCGCGCCCGTTCGGGATCGTCATGGGCCCCGACCGCCGGCTGTGGGTCGCGCTGGCGCACTCCGGCGGGCTCGTGCGCTTCACGCCGCCGCCCGCGCCGGTCATCCCGGTGCAGATCAGCTACGCGACGGGCGTGCACGGCGCCATCACGACCTTCACGCAGATGCTCGTCGAGGACATCCCGCCGGTCGGGCGCGTGCGGCTCACCTGCAGCGGGCGCGGCTGCCCGCTGCACCGGTTCCAGTCACGGCGCGGGACCGCCACGGTCGACCTGCACCGCAAGTTGCGGCGCGTGAGCGGCACGGCGCGCATCCAGCTGACGGTCTTCGCCCCCGGCTACTCGTCGGCGGTCCGGGTTTTCCGCGTCTCGCCCGGCGGGGCGACGGTGAGCAAGCGCTGCATCGTGCCCAAGAGCCGCAGGCTGCGCCGGACCTGCGGGTAGTAGCCTGGCCGCCCCCATGGCTGACAAGGACATCTTCTACGACGACGACGCGGACCTGAGCCTGCTCGAAGGCAAGACCGTGGCCATCATCGGCTACGGCTCGCAGGGTCACGCGCACTCCCTGAACCTCAAGGACTCGGGGATCGACGTCGTCGTCGGCCTGCGCGAGGGCTCGTCGTCGGTCGAGGACGCGAAGGCCAACGGGCTCGAGGTGACGGGCGTGGCGGATGCCGCCGCCCGTGGCGACGTGGTGATGATCCTCGCCCCGGACGAGCTCCACCGCGAGGTCTGGGAGGGCGCGGTCGCCGAGGGCATCGAGAAGGGCAACCTGCTGCTGTTCGGCCACGGATTCTCGATCCACTACGGCGAGATCGAGCCGCCGCCGGACGTCGACGTCGCGCTCGTGGCCCCCAAGGGCCCGGGCCACCTGGTCCGGCGCCAGTACCTCGAGGGCTCGGGCGTGCCTGGGCTCGTCGCCGTCGCCCAGGACGCCACCGGCAACGCGTTCGACACCGCGCTCGCGTACGCGCGGGCCATCGGCTGCACTCGCGGCGGCGTCATCAAGACGAGCTTCAAGGACGAGACGGAGACCGACCTGTTCGGCGAGCAGGCCGTCCTGTGCGGCGGCACCTCCGAGCTGGTCCGCGCGGGCTTCGACACGCTGGTCGAGGCCGGCTACGACCCGCGCATGGCCTACTTCGAGGTCCTGCACGAGCTCAAGCTGATCGTCGACCTGATGTACGAGAAGGGGATCAGCGGCATGCGCCACTCGATCTCCAACACGGCCGAGTACGGCGACCTGACGCGCGGCCCGCGGATCGTCACCGACGAGACGCGCAAGGCGATGAAGCAGATCCTCGCCGACATCCAGTCGGGCGAGTTCGCCCGCGAGTGGATCGCCGAGAACCGCGCCGGCCAGGAGAACTTCCAGCGCATGCGCCAGGAGGGCAAGGACCACCAGGTCGAGAAGACCGGGGCCGAACTGCGCGGCATGATGGACTGGATCCAGACCGACTTCTAGGAAGACCGCGGTCCCGGATATCCTGCGGCGCGAGGAGACGTGCCGCAGGCCAGTCCGTGGATCGCGCTGGAGGCCGGAGCCGACGCCGAGGCGTCCGCCCGAGCGCTGGCGGACGTCCACGAGCGCTACTTCGCCGACGCGCCGGTCGATGCCGGCGCGCTGCGGTCGGTCATCTCCGCCTCCTGGCGACGCTGCGCGCGGGCCGGGGTCACGCCGCGCGACCATGACGTCCAGGTGCTCGACGACGGGGAGTTGCGAGAACGGCGCGCCGCCTCCGGCCTCGAGCCGGCGGTCACCGCGCTGCGCGAGCTGCTCGGCTCCAGCGGCGGCCTGCTGATCGTCACGGACGCCGAGGGCCACCTGCTGTGGGTCGAGGGCGACCGCCAGGCCCGCGCCCAGGGCGCCGTCGTCGCGCTCGTCCCGGGCGCGCTGTGGCGCGAGGACGCCGCCGGCACCAACGCGATGGGCACGTCGCTGGCGGTCACCCATCCGGTCCAGGTCTTCGCCGCCGAGCACGTGCGCTCCGCGGTCCATGGCTGGACCTGCAGCGCCGCCCCGCTGCGGCGGCCGGACGGCGGCGAGGTGCTCGGCTGCGTCGACCTGACCGGGCCGGCGCGGACCGTGCACCCGCACTCGCTCGGGCTCGTCACGACCGCCGCCCGCGCGGTCGAGCTGCTGCTGCCCAACCAGTTCGAGCACGTCGCCGCGACGGTCGCCCTGCGCGCGCTCGGGACCGACCGGGCCGTGCTGCAGGCGGGCGTGCGCCGGCTCGAGCTGTCCCCGCGCCACTCCGAGATCGCGGTCCTGCTGGCGCTGCACCCGGATGGGCTGAGCGCCGAGGAGCTTGCGCTCGAGCTGTTCGGGGAGGATGGCAAGCCGGTCTCGGTGCGCGCCGAGCTGTCGCGCCTGCGCCGGATGCTCGGCCCGGTGCTGGACGCCCAGCCCTACCGCCTCACCGTCCCGTTGCGGACCGACTTCGCCGCCGTCGGCGAGCACGTCGACGCCGGGCGCGCCGCCGCCGCGCTCGAGGCCTATCCGGGCGCGCTGCTCCCGTCCTCGGCGGCGCCGGGGATCGTCGAGCACCGGCGCGGCCTCGACGCCGCCGTGCGGCTGGCCGTGATCGCCTCCGCCGACGATGCCCTGCTGCGGCGCTGGGTCGAGTCCCCGGCCGGGCGCCACGACCTGCCCGGGCTCGAGCTGCTGCTGCGCCGGCGCCCGCGCGATCCATCACTCGTCCCGCTCGGCCGCCGCGCCGCGCGACTGCGGGCGGGGCACTGATGTCCGACCGACCGCTGCCGTCGGGCTGGCTGCCGCCGAAGCCGCCCGCCCACATGACCTCGCCGCAGGCGCCGCAGCGACCGATGGGGGAGTGGCCGCGCCCGCCGCAGACCGAGCCGCCGATGCCGTCGTCGCCGGTCGCCGTCGCGGCGATCGGCGTGTCGGCGGGGGCGATCCTGCTGCTGGTCGCCACGGCGGGGGTGTCCTACGCGATCTCGCTCGTGCTGTCGCTGTCCGGGTTCCTGATGGCGCGGCAGGCGCAGCGCCGCGCCCGCCTCGGCGATCCGATCCGGCCCGGGCAGGCGCGCGCCGCCGTCGTGGCGTCGGCGATCGCGCTCGGGCTGGCGGGGCTGGCCGCGCTCGTCTGGGCGCTCCTGGCCGCCAACGGGATCACCCCGGCGGACCTCGCGGACTGGCTCCGCCAGCAGGCGACCCGGGTCCGCGGGCACTAGCCGGCGGCGGCTCGAGGCGCCGCTATCGTGCCCCGCCCCATGGCTGCCGACACCCGGATCAAGGTCCTCGTCGCGGAGAAGCTCGCCGACTCCGGCGTCGACGCCCTCCGCGAGCACTTCGACGTCGACCTCGGGCTGGACTGGTCGCCGGAGGAGCTCGCCGATCGCATCGGCGCCTACGACGGCCTGCTCATCCGCTCGGCCACGCAGGTCACGGCCGACCTGATCTCGCGCGCCGGGAACCTGAAGGTGATCGGCCGCGCCGGCATCGGCGTCGACAACGTGGACGTGGAGGCCGCGACCAAGCGCGGCATCGTCGTCGCCAACGCGCCGCAGTCGAACATCGTCGCCGCCGCCGAGCACACGATCGCGCTGATGCTCGCGGTCGCGCGCAACGTCCCGCGCGCTCACGCGTCGCTGATCGCCGGCCGCTGGGAGCGCTCCAAGCTCTCCGGTGCCGAGCTGTACGAGAAGACGCTCGGCGTGCTCGGGTTCGGCCGCATCGGCCAGCTCGTCGCCGCCCGCGCGCGCGGGTTCGGGATGAAGGTCGTCGCGTACGATCCGTTCGTGACCGAGGAGCGCTACCGCGAGCTCGGCGCCGAGAAGGCGGACACGCCCGAGGACCTCTACGCGCGGGCCGACTTCATCACCCTGCACCTCCCGCGCACGCCGGAGACGCGCGGGATCCTCAACGCGGACGCGTTCTCGAAGATGAAGGACGGCGTCTACGTGGTCAACTGCGCCCGCGGCGAGCTGATCGTCGACGAGGACCTGCAGGCCGCGATCGACTCGGGCAAGGTGGCCGGCGCCGGGCTGGACGTCTTCCATTCCGAGCCGATCACCGAGCACCCGCTGTTCAGCTATCCGCAGGTCGTGGTCACGCCGCACCTCGGCGCCTCGACCGCCGAGGCGCAGGACCGCGCCGGCGTGCAGACGGCCGAGCAGGTGGTGGCCGCACTGACCGGCGGGGTCGTCTCCACGGCCGTCAACATCCCGGCGATCTCCGCCGAGGACCAGGAGATCCTGGGGCCGTTCGTGCCGCTGTGCCGCAAGCTCGGCACGCTCGCCATGACGCTGGCCGAGGGCCAGTCGGTCGAGCGCATCGAGATCGAGTTCCTCGGCCGCGTGGCCGAGCGCGACACGCGCTTCCTCACGCTCGCCGTCCTGATGGGGGCGCTGAGCGGGCGTGTCGATGACGACGTCAACCTGGTCAATGCGCCGTCGCTGGCCGAGGACCGCGGGATCGCGGTGCGCGAGTCGCGCGAGCCGGTCGCCCGCGACTTCTCCGACCTCGTGCGCGTCACGCTCGGCACCGCCGATGGCGAGTCGGTGCGCGTGGTCGGGACGCTGGTCGGGCGCCGCAACCGCCCGCATCTGCTCGAGGCCTGGGGTCAGCGCTTCAACCTCCAGCTCGAGGACCACGTCGCGGTGTTCCGCCACTCCGACCAGCCGGGCATGATCGGCCGCGTCGGCACGCTGCTGGGCGAGCGCGGCGTCAACATCGGGCAGATGGTGGTCGGACGGCACGAGAACGGCGACGACACCGGCGCCGTGATGGTGCTGACGACCGACGGCTCGGTCGACCGCGGGCTGCTCGACGAGCTGCTGGCGCTCGACGGCTTCACCGACGGGCGCGCGGTCGAGCTCGGCTGAGCCGTCGCCGTGGCCGTCTTCGCCCTCGCGCACATGAGCTGTGCCGGGGCGTGGGCGTGGGGCGACGTGCCCGGCATCCTGCGGGCGGCCGGCCACGAGGTCGTCGCACCGGACTTCCCCCTGCACGCCGGCGTGACACCGGCCGACCACGCGCGTGCGCTGGCGGATGCCGTCGGCCGGCGGCCCGCCCGCTCGGTCGTGCTGGCCGGGCACTCCTATGGCGGGCTGGTCGCGACCGTCGCCGCCGAGCTGCTGGGGGAGGCGGCCGCGGCCCTGGTCGTCATCGACGGCTTCGTGGTCGACGACGGCGAGTCGGCGTTCAGCATCCACCCGCACCGCGTCCGCGGGCGGCGCGCCGAGGCCGAGGCCCGCGGCGACGGCATGTGGACCGCGGGCGAGCCGGGGCCGCTGCTCCCGGACTGGTTCGGGCGGCTCGTCCCGATGCCGATCTCGGCCTTCGAGGCGCCGGTGGCGCTGTCCGGGGCGGCTGCTTCGCTGCCGTCCTGGTTCGTCTGGTGCACGCGCTCGGACTTCGAGCCGCAGGCACTGCGGGCACGCGAGCGCGGGTGGACGGTGGTCGAGCTCGACGCGGGGCACGCGCTCCCGCTGCTCGATCCCGCAAGGTGCGCGGAGGTCCTGCTCGAGGCCGCCCGTTCCGTCCGCCCCTCCCCGTAACTTCCCCTGCTCGATGATCGCCGTCCCGCTCACCAGCCTGGCCGGCCACCACCCGCTCGGCGCCTCCACGGGCATCGTGGGCCGCGGCGGCGACTGGTGCGCCCACGTGCGCGACGCCTGCCGCGTCTCCACCCACGCGGTGGAGCTGGCGGCGCTGGACGCGGCCGAGCTGCCGTCGCTGGCGGCCTACCTGGCAGGCCGGCCGCGGCTGCCGTTCCACTACGTGTCCGTGCACGCGCCGGTGAAGGGCACGCTGGAGTCGGACGCGGCCCGTGCCGCGGTGCTGGCGCGGCTGCCGCTCGCCGTGCGCTCGATCGTCGTGCACCCGGACCTGATCGCCGACCCCGCGCCGTACCGGGCGCTCGGCCGCCGCCTCGTCGTCGAGAACATGGACCACCGCAAGGCCGGCGGGCGCACCGCCGCCGAGCTGGCGTCGCTGTTGGAGGCGCTGCCGGAGGCCGGGTTCTGCTTCGACATCGCGCACGCCCACACGGTGGACCCGTCGATGCGCGTGGCCGCCGAGCTGCTGGACCGCTTTCGCGGCCGCCTCCGCGAGGTCCACCTGTCCTCGATCCGCGACGGGGCGCATGTCGAGCTGACGGTCGAGGACGAGGCGCTGTTCGCCTCGCACCTCGCGCGCTGCCGCGACGTCCCGTGGATCCTCGAGGCCGCGGCGCCGGCCCGCTGGGCCGTGCCGGCGCGCGCGCCGCTGCGCGCCGTCGGCGAGCCGATCGCGGCCTGACGGGCCGGATCGTCGCAGCCGGGCGGGGCTCGGCACCTGATGCATCCACTGGATGTACGAGATGCCAAGCGCGGCAGGGGCGCGGTCGTGCGCGCCGTACTGTTGGCCCATGACCGCGGTGGACAGCGGCGTCGCGGCGCTGGCCGCCCGGACGGGGGAGGCGTTCGCGCCGATCGTCGCCGCCCGGGAGCGGACGGCCGCCGGGCTGGCCGAGCGGCGGGCGCGGCTCGAGCGGGTCACGATGGACGGCGACGCGACGGTCGTGCTGCTCGGCAGCTGGGGCCGCCACGAGGTCACGCGCGCGTCCGACGACGACGCGATCGTCCTCTTCACCGGCGACGGCGAGCGCCCGACCGCGACGGACGTCGCCCGGGCGCTGGGCGGGCCGCCGCCCGGCCGCGAGGGGCTGTTCGGCGACGTCGTCCGGCTCGAGGACCTCACGAGCCGGATCGGCCTCGACGACGACACGAACACCAACCTGACGCGCCGGATGCTGTTCCTGCTCGAGTCGGTCGCCGTCGCCGGCGAGCCGGCCCACGCCGCCGCCCGCGAGGCACTGATCGCCACCTACCTGACCGCCCACGAGCGCGACTACCGCCCGCCGCGCTTCCTGCTCAACGACCTCGTCCGCTACTGGCGCACGATCGCCGTCGACTTCGAGGGCAAGCAGCGCCGGCGCGCGGGGGAGGGCTGGGGCCTGCGCCACGCCAAGCTGCGCTTCAGCCGCAAGCTGCTGTTCGCCGGCGGGCTGCTGCCCGTGCTGGGCTGCCACGCGCTGCCGGCCGGCGAGATGCCCGCCTATCTCGCCGCGCAGCTCGCCACGCCGCCGCTCGACCGCCTCGCCAGCGCCTTCCTCCAGCACGGCATGGCCGACGCCGGCGCACGGGCGCTGCGCGCCTACGGCGGCTTCTTGGGCATCCTCGACGACCCCGCGCAGCGCGAGCACCTGGCGCGCCTCGGCGAGCCGGAGGCCGACGCCGACCCGCTGTTCGCGCGCGTCCGCGAGCTCGGCGACGACCTCCAGGCCGCGCTGCTGGCGCTGCTGTTCGAGGACTACGAGCTCGAGCGCCTGGTCCGCGACTACCTGATCTTCTGAAGTGCGGCTGGTACGCTACGCCCCAGATGGCACTCCGCCTCGATCTTCTCCTGCTTCTCCTCCTCCCCCCGCGGGGGGAATAGCTGCGCGTGGCGGCCGCCTGAAGCCGCGAACCAGGACGAAGCAGGAGCAATCGAGACCGAAACCGGAGCAGTCCCATGAGCCAGCCTTCCGACCCGAACCGGGTCGTCATCTTCGACACGACGCTGCGAGACGGCGAGCAGTCGCCGGGCATATCGCTCAACCCGCAGGAGAAGCTCGAGATCGCGCATCAGCTGGCGCGGCTCGGGGTCGACGTCATCGAGGCCGGCTTCCCGGTCGCCAGCCCGGGCGACTTCGAGGCGGTCCGCGCGATCGCGCAGCAGGTCGAGGGGCCTGTGATCGCAGGCCTCGCCCGAACTCATGCCGAGGACGTACAGCGCGCTGCCGACGCCGTACGCGACGCCGAGCGACCTCGGATCCACACGTTCATCTCCACGTCGGACATCCACATCACCTACCAGCTGATGACGACGCGCGACGACGTCAAGCGGCAGGCCCGTGCGGCGGTCTCGCACGCGAAGTCGTTCGTCGACGACGTCGAGTTCTCGCCGATGGATGCCACCCGCGCCGACGTCGAGTTCACCGCCGAGGTGATCCAGCTCGCGCTCGACGAGGGTGCGACGACGATCAGTATCCCGGACACGGTCGGCTACGCGGTGCCGAACGAGTTCGCCGCCTTCCTGGCCCGGCTCTACGAGTACGTGCCGGACCTGCGCGGCGTGATGCTCTCCGTGCATTGCCACGACGACCTCGGCCTCGCCGTCGCCAACTCGCTCGCCGGGGTCCAAGCGGGCGCCCGCCAGGTCGAGCTGGCGATCAACGGGCTCGGCGAGCGCGCCGGCAACGCCTCGCTCGAGGAGTTCGTGATGCTGCTGGAGACCCGCAAGGCCGACCTCGGCCTGACGACCGGGGTCAACACGCGCGAGATCTCGCGCACCAGCCGGCTCGTCTCCCGTCTCACCGGCTATCCGGTGCAGCCGAACAAGGCGATCGTCGGCCGCAACGCGTTCGCCCACGAGTCGGGCATCCACCAGGACGGCGTCCTGAAGGAGCGCACGACCTACGAGATCATGGACGCGACCACCGTCGGCCTCGACGCCAACAGCCTCGTGCTCGGCAAGCACTCCGGGCGCCACGCGCTCAAGGACGCGCTCGAGCAGCTCGGCTACACGGTCGACGGCGCCGCGCTCAACCAGGCGTTCAAGCGGTTCAAGGAGGTCGCGGACCGCAAGAAGCAGGTCACCGCGATGGACCTCGAGGCGCTGGTGACCGACGAGCTGCGCGAGACGGTCGGCACGCACTGGGCGCTCGCCTGGTTCGAGGTCGAGGCCTCCAACCACCGCCCGCCGCACGCCCGTGTCGGCATCACCACGAGCGACGGCTCCGAGGTGACCGGCGACTTCACCGGGGACGGCCCCGTGGACGCGATCTTCCGCTCGATCAACTCGGCGACCCGGCGCGACGCGAAGCTGCGCGAGTTCCGGATCGACTCGGTGACCGGCGGCCAGGACGCGCTCGGCGAGGCGAGCGTCGTGCTCGAGCTCGACGGCCAGTCCGCCGCCGGACAGGGCGTGTCCACGGACATCATCGAGGCGGCGGCGCAGGCCTACGTGCGCGCGCTCGCCAACTGCGAGGAGCGCATCCGTCGCGCCGCGCAGGCGGGCGCGCCGGCCGAGTCGGTCCCGACTGGGGTCTAGACCCCGGCCAGGCTCCGGCCCTGGGCACGCGCGGCGTCGAACACCGACGAGCGGCGCCGCGCGTTCATCAGATCTGGTCCCATCACCTCGGCCGCCGCGGCGTCCGGGGCGACGATCCGCGTCCGCACGCCGCGGGCGCGCAACACCTGGAGCTCGGCCAGACCCCCGGCCTGCGCCGCCAGCCGGAACGGCCCGCCATGCCCGAAGATCGGCAGCAGCGCGAGCACCTCAGCGCCGCGGCCGACCGGCGCCACGTCGAGGTTGGACATGCTCCAGACGCCGCCGTCGACGTATTCACGGCCGCCGATCTCGACCGGCGAGAAGATCCACGGCACGGCGCAGGAGGCGAGCACCGCCTCGGTCACGCCCGCCTCGGGGGCGCCCGGCGCCCCGAACACCACTCGTGAGCCACGCTTGCGGTCGACGGTCACGAGGCGCAGCCGGCCGTCGAAGCGGGCGCCGAGCTGCTCGACGTTGCGGCGCAGGTCCTGCGGCGGGTTGCGCGGCTTGGGCGCCGCACGCAGCACCGCCGCGCGGACGGCGGCGCCGCCGGGGCGGGTGGCGGTCAGCGCGAG
>JAXDHL010000037.1:0-9869 GCA_034664525.1 Solirubrobacteraceae bacterium | reverse complement strand
TTGCGCTCCATCGCGTAGGCGAGCGTCTGCTCGAACACCCGCTGGGCGCCCGCGTTGCAGCCCGCGGCGGCGATCAGCCGCTCGCCCTGGAGCTCCCACATGATGTTGTAGAAGCCCTTGCCGACCTCGCCGAGGCGCGCCGAGTCGGGCACGCGCACGTCCTGGAAGGCGAGCAGCGCGGTGTCGGAGGCGTGCATGCCGAGCTTGCGCAGCTTCTCCTCGCGGATCACCCCGGGCGCGTCCATCGGGACCAGGAACAGCGTGAAGCCGTCGTAGCCGGCGTCCGGGTCGGTCTTGGTCACGAGCACGATCACGTCGGCGCGGTGGCCGTTGGTGATGTAGGTCTTCGAGCCGTTGATGACCCAGTCGTCCCCGTCGAGCGCCGCGCGCGTCTTGATGCCGGCGACGTCGGAGCCGGCGTCGGGCTCGGTGATCCCGAGGCAGAGGATCTTCTCGCCCTTGATCGCCGGCACGACCCACTGCTGCTTCTGCTCGTCGGTGCCGAAGGCGATGATCGGCGGCATCGCCATGTCGGTCTGGACCGCGACGCCCATGCCGAGGCCGCCGCAGTGCGCGCCCGTCATCTCCTCGCCGAGCACGATCGCCGTGAAGTAGTCGCCGCCCTGGCCCCCGAGCTCCTCCGGCTTGTCGAGGCCGAGGAACCCGAGCTCGCCCATCCGCCGGAACACCGAGTCCGGGAACGTGTCCCGCTCCCACTCCTCGGCGTGCGGGCGCAGCTCCTTGGCCACGAAGCTCGCGATCGACTCGCGCAGCTGCTCGTGCTCGTCGGTGAAGATGAAGTGGCGCCGCTTGGCGCCGAAGTCGGGCTTGGGGGCGGCGGTCGCGCTCATCCACGGACGGTACCAGAGTGGGGAGTGGCACTTCCCACTTTCTGCTTTGGGGTGGCCACGGGACGCGAGGGCATGCCCTCCCCGTAGGGTCCCGCTCCATGGCCTACGCGACGCTGCAGTACGGGGTCGACAAGGGAGGCGTGGCCACCATCGCGCTCGACCAACCGGAGACCCGCAACGCGCTGTCGGACGAGTTGCTCGACGACCTCGTCGCCGCCTTCACCGCCGCACGCGACGACGACGCCGTCCGTTGCGTCGTCCTGACCTCGACGCACGAGACGGTGTTCTCGAGCGGCGGCGACCTCAAGGGGTTCGCCGCCGACATCCCGCTCGCCCACAAGTTCGAGGGCATCCGCCGCTTCCCGGAGCTGTTCGCCCTGATCGGCGGGCTCGGCAAGCCGTCGCTGTGCGCGGCCAACGGGCACGTGCTGGCGGGCGCGCTCGGCGTCGCGCTCGCGTGCGATCTGATCGTCGCCAAGCAGGGCGTGCGCTTCGGCACGCCGGAGATCAACGTCGGGGTCTTCCCGTTCATGATCATGGCGCTGATCTACCGCAACGTCGGGCGCAAGAAGACCAACGAGCTGCTGCTGCTCGGCGAGCAGATCCCGGCCGAGGAGGCCGAGCGGATCGGGATCGTCAACCGCGTCGTCCCGGCGGACGAGTTCGACGCCTTCGTCGCCGGCTGGGCGGGCCGGCTGGCGGCCAAGTCGCCGCTGTTGATGCGGATGGGCAAGGACGCGATGTTCCGCCAGCAGGACATGCCGCTGGCCGACGCGCTCGAATACCTGCGCGCGCAGCTGGCGCTCGCCTTCGCGACGGAGGACATCCAGGAGGGGGTGACCGCATTCATGGAGAAGCGCGACCCCGTCTGGACGGGCCGATGACGGTCTCCGTCGTCGGCCTGCTGTGCCGGACCTCGGACCGGACGCCCGGCGGCGCCCGCGGCGCCGCGGCGCTGTCCGAGCTGCTCGGCGACCGCGTCAGTGTCCCGGCCCGGATGGTCGGGACGCCGCGCGACCCGCACGAGGCGTCGTGGCAGGACGACCTGCGCGAGCACCGCGGCTGCATCCTCGAGGCCGGCGGCCAGGTCGAGGACGCGCTCGCGGCCGGCAGCTTCCCGATCCTGTGCGCCGCGGAGTGCACGATCTGCCTGACCACGCTGCCGACGGTCGCCCGCTGCGTGCCCGGCGCGCGCGTGCTCTGGCTCGACGCGCACGGCGACTTCAACACGCCGCAGACGACCCCGTCGGGCTACCTCGGCGGCATGTGCCTCGCCGGCGCGTGCGGGCGCTGGGACAGCGGCTTCGAGGGGCGGCTGGACCCGGCCGACGTGGTGCTGGTCGGCTCGCGCGACCTCGACGCCGGGGAGCGGGCCGAGCTCGACCTCGCGGGCGTCGCGCGCGTCGAGCGCTTCTCGCAGGTCGCCGACGCCGTCGACGGTGCCCCGGTCTATGTGCACGTCGACCTCGACGTGCTGGACCCGGACCTCTTCCCGGCGCAGTTCCCGGCCTCCGGGGGACTCTCCGACGCCGGCCTGGGTCGCCTGCTCGACGAGGTCGCCCAGGCGGCCGACCGGATCGTCGGGGTCGAGATCACCGCGTTCGAGGCGCCGGCCGACGCGATCGAGCGTGAGCGCCTGACGGCGATCGCCGCCGACGCGGTGATGCCGCTGCTGCCGGTCGCCGTGTGACTCCGGACCGATCCCTTGCCGGGGCGGTTGCGATCCGGTTAGGGTCCGCTCATGGACCCGGCCACCCCTGCGGTCGTGACCGGGACGGACGGGTCGCCATCCGCCGAGGCGGCGCTCGTCCAGGCGGCTGGGCTGGCCCGCTCGGAACGTTCGGAGCTGCACGTCGTCTCGGCGTACGCGGCCGGCGACGCGGCCGCCCGCGAGCGCGCGCTGGCGGCGCTCGACGCCGCCCGCGAGCTGCTCGCCGGCGACGGCCTGGAGATCGAGGTCCACGGCGTCGAAGGCGACCCGGCCGGCGCGCTCGTCGAGATCGCCCAGGCCGTCGACGCGCGGCTGATCGTCGTCGGCAACCGCGGCACGGAGACGCTGCTCCCGTGGCGGCGGGCGATCTTCGAGGACGTCGAGCGCCGCGCGGGCTGCCCGGTGCTCGTGGTGGACACCGAGGACTGGTGGCGCACCGACCGCGCCGCCGAGCCCGGACGCCGGCCGCGGCTCGGGCGCGAGTGGCGGGTGCTGCTCGTGACGATGACGGCCGTCTTCATGGCGCTGCTGGACGTGACGATCGTCAACGTCGCCTTCCCGGACATCCAGCGCGACTTCGCCGGCACGCCGCTGAGCGGCCTGTCATGGGTGCTCAACGCCTACAACGTCGTCTTCGCCGCGCTGCTGATCCCGGCCGGGCGGATCGCCGACCGGATCGGGCGCCGGCGCGTCTTCTACTCCGGGCTGTACGTGTTCGTGTTCGGGTCGCTGCTGTGCGCGCTGTCGCCGAACCCGGAGCTGCTGGTCGCGGCACGGATCGTGCAGGCATGCGGCGCCGCGGCGCTGATCCCGACCTCGCTGGGCCTGCTGCTGCCGGAGTTCGCGCCCGAGAAGCGGGCGACCGCCATCTCGCTGTGGGCGGCGGCCGGCGCGGTCGCCGCGGCGGCCGGGCCGTCGCTGGGCGGCGTGCTCGTCGACGCCGGCGGCTGGCGCTGGGCGTTCTTCGTCAACCTCGTGATCGCGCTCGGCGTGCTGCCGGGCCGCAAGCTGCTGGTCGAGCGGCGCGATCCGGACACGGCGGGCGCGCCGGACGTGCTCGGCGCGGCGCTGCTGGCCGCCGCGGTCGGGCTGCTGGCGCTCGGAATCGTCAAGGCGCCCGACTGGGGCTGGGGCGACGACCGGGTGATCGCCTGCTGGGTCGCGGCCGCGCTGATGGTCGTGTGGGTGCTCGGCCGCTCGCGCCGGCACCCGTCGCCGGTGCTCGAGCTCGAGCTGCTGCGGATCCCGTCGTTCGGCGCGGCCAGCCTGGCCACGCTCGTGTACTCCGTCTCCTTCTACGCGCTGCTGCTGTGCAACGTGCTGTTCCTCACCGAGGTCTGGGGCTACTCGATCCTCGAGGCCGGCTTCGGGGTGACGCCCGGCCCGCTGTGCGCCGCGGCCGGCGCGGCCGTCGCCGGCCGGATCGTCGAGCACCGCGGCCCGCGCGGCGTGGTGGTGACCGCCGCGCTGCTGTCGGCGATCGCGTTCGTGCTGTACCGGACGCTGCCCGGAGCGACGCCCGCGTACCTGACCACCTGGCTGCCGTGCCAGATCGTCTCGGGCCTCGGCGCGGGCATGGTCTTCGCGGCGCTGTCGACCGCGACCGTGACCGACCTCCCGGCCAATCGCATCGCGACCGGCACGGCGATGGCGTCCTGCCTGCGCCAGATCGGCGCGGTGCTGGGGATCGCCGGGCTCGTCGCGATCCTCGGCACGCCGGCGCCGTCCGAGCTGCTCGGCGCGTTCGACCAGGCCTACGGGCTGATGATCGTCCCGGCCGTGCTGGCGGCGCTGCTGGCGCTGCGGCTCCCGTCGGCCGCCGCGGCGGCGATCGGCGAGGGCGCGCCGCTGGAGTCGCGCTTCGCGATCCGCGAGGTGCCCGGCCTGACCTCGCACACGGCGATCATCCACGGCTTCCCGATGGTCTACCGCGAGGCGGGGGAGGGGCCGCCGATCCTGCTCGTGCACGGGCTGATCGACTCGTCACTGACCTGGCGCAAGGTGGCGCCGGCGCTCGGGCTGCGCCATCGCGTGGTCGTGCCGGACCTGTTCGGGCACGGCGCGTCGGCCGGGCCGGCGGGCATCGACTACTCGCTCGGCGGGCACGCGGGCACGCTGCGCGACCTGCTCGACGAGCTCGGCCTGGACCGGGTGACCGTCGTCGGGCACTCGCTCGGCGGCGGGGTCGCGCTCGACTTCGCCTACCTGTTCCCCGAGCGCGTGGACCGGATGGTGCTCGTCTCGCCGGGCGGCCTCGGGCGCGAGCTCTCGCCGCTGCTGCGCGCCGCCACGCTGCCGGGCGCGGGCATGCTGATGCGGACGTTCGGATCCCGTGCGTCGGTCGGCTTCCTGCGGCTCGCGGCCGGGCTGCTGGAGCTTGTCCGGGCGCGCGGGGCGTCGCGCGCGCTGGTCGAGATCTCGCGCACGCTGGAGCGCCTCGGAGACGCCGGCTCGCGCGGCGCGTTCCTCAACACGGCGCGCTCGGTGATCGACCAGAACGGCCAGAAGACGGTGGCGCTGCACGTGCTGCACGGGATGCGCTCGCTGCCGATGCTCGTCATGTGGGGGACGGCGGACCGGATCATCCCGGCCACGCACGCGCACGCCGTCGAGCAGCACCTGCCGCGCGCCGAGATCACGCTGCTCGAGGGCGTCGGCCACTCACCCCAGCTGGTCCAGCCGGCGTTCGTGGCCGACCGGATCGCGCGCTTCGTGGACGCGCCGGCCGCCGAGCCGGCGGTCCTCGCCTGAGAAAACGGGGACAGTCCCCTTTTTCTCAGGCGGGGAACTGCTCCAGGATCCAGGCCGCGTCGAGCTCACGGCGGTGGTGCGAGCGGCCGAGGATCTTGCGGTACTCGCCGGTGCGCGGGTCCATCGGGAGGTCGCGCTCGATCGGATACCAGTCGTTGTGCTGGCGGATCAGCGTGTTCAGCTCGTCGAAGTCGCGCGAGTGCGCGAACGTGCGCCACGCGTCGGCGAACGCGTGCGGCCCGAGCTCGGCGCGCATGTGGCGGTAGGTGCGCTCGAGCCCGGCGCGCTCGCGCTCGATGCCGCGCTCGATCTCCGACAGCCGCTCCATCCAGCGCGGGCGGATCCCGGCCTTCAGGTAGGACTCGACGGACCGCTGTGCGAGCCGGGCACGCTCGGAGATCCGCTGGCCGCCGCCGCTCTCGATGAGCGACTCCCGCAGGAGCCGCTCGACGGTGCCCTCGTCGATGTTCTCCATGCGCCTCAGGGTAGGAAGCCCGCGACCGCCGCGGCGACCGCGTCGGGGTCCTCCCACATGACCGGGTGCCCGCCCGCGACGACCACGTGGCGCGCCGGCGCCAGCCGCCCGACGTCGACCGGCAGCCACGACCGGTTGCCGGTCACGACCAGCGTCGGGACGTCGGCCACCGGCGGCGGATCGCGCGCCATCTCGCTCCACGCCGTCACCGTCATCGCGGGCGAGAAGCGCAGGGTCAGCCGGCCGTCGGGGCCGGTCACGCCGTGCTCGCGGGCGTCGTCGGCGAGCACCTCGTGCGGCGTCCGGAACAGCGTCCCCTCCGCGAGTGTCTGCGTGGCGACGTCGTCGGCGTCCGCGTAGGTCTCCGTCTCGCGCGCCCCGTCCGCGCGCTCGGCGGCTTCGGCGGCGTCGACGGTCAGGGCGGGATCCAGCAGCACGAGCCGGCGGACGCGCTCGGGCGCGATCGCCGCGACCTGCGCCGCGATCCGGCCGCCGAACGAGAAGCCGAGCCAGTCCAGCGGCTCGTCGGGCACGGTCTCGAGCACGTCGAGCGCGAGGCGCTCGGTCGTCCACGGCGGGTCGTAGGTCGAGCGCCCGTGCCCGCGCAGGTCGGGCGCGATCAGGCGCCGGCCGGGCAGCCGGGCCGCGAGGCGTTCGAAGCGCCGGCCGTGGCCGGTCACGCCGTGCAGGCACACCAGCGGCTCCCCGCCGGGGTCGCCGAGCTCGTGAACGTGCAGTCGCGCCATCGCCACGCGCGAACGCTACGTGACCAGCCTGGCGAGCATCCGGTGGACCTCCTGCGGGCGCGTGGCGAAGCGCCGCTCGGTGACGCGCCGCAATGTGTATCCGGCGTCCGCGATGCGCTCGGCTTTGAGGGGGTCGGACTCGAACGACTCCGGGTTGAGATGGGTGTGCGGATGGTCGAGCTCGACCACCACCCGCCGCTCTCGCCAGACGACGTCGACCTCGACGCCCGCGAGGATTTCCTGGTTGAATTCCGGTTCCGGCAGGCCCCAGTCCAGCAGCGCCTTCCGGAAGTCGCGCTCGAACCGTGAGCGCGTCCAGACGTGCGGCGCCCGGACCGGGTTCCGCCGTCCCGGAGGCGTCCAGAGCCGCCGCCGATCGATGAGATCAGCCCGCTCGGCTGCGGACACGGCGCGGGCGAGGTCATCGTCGCCGAGGACGTCGGCCAGGTCGACCAGGGTCCGCGCCGGTGTCGTGACCGGGATGCCGTTCAGCCGCATCGTGTTCTGGCTGGTGAGGGTGGCTGACACGTGGACGCGGATGCCTGTGCGCTGCCGCGCCCCGGTGCGCGGAACCGTGATCTCCGGGAGGCCGCCGTGTTTGCGGAAGCGCTGGAGGTTCGCCGCGCTGCGATGGCTCAACACGGCTCCCGGGCCGCCCGCGAGCACGGCCGCCATGTCGCATGCGAGCGGCGACAGGGCACGGTGCCCCACGGCGTAGACGCCGGCGAAGATCACGAACAGCTGCGCCGCCTGGACCCGCCGGTCGATCATCCGGCGGGTGAACCCGGCGGTCAGCAGCTGCCACGCCGCCACCGTCCCGTGCTGCCGTCCCGCCAGCCTTGCCAGCAGCGCATGCGATTCACGACCGTCCACGGTCGTCTTAGGCATGGACCCACCGAAACTCGCCCCCCGCCGCCATCACCGGATGCGATCGACGACCGCCCGCGGTCGTGGATCGCATCCGGCGTCCTGGGAGGCGGAAGGATCCGCAGGCAGCGGCGTCCTTGCAAGTGAACCCACGACCTGAGGAGGACGCCGATGCGTCGTCTCGTCCCGTTCGCGATCGCGCTGGCAATCGCGGCCATCACCGCCACCGGCGCCGTCGGCGCCACCACCACCACCGTGAAGACTGCGAGCGCCGGCAAGCTCGGCCGGATCCTCGTCAACGGCAAGGGCGTCACGGTCTATCTGTTCGAGAAGGACTCCAAGAACAAGAGCCGCTGCACGGGCGCCTGCGCCAACGCGTGGCCGCCGGTGATCGCCAAGGGCACGCTGAAGGCGGCCGGCGGCGTGAGCGCCGCCCACCTCGCCTCGTTCAAGCGCTCGGACGGCAAGCGCCAGGTCAGCTACTACGGCAAGCCGCTGTACACGTTCATCGGCGACGGCGGGACCCCCGGCAAGACCGCCGGCCAGGATTCCAAGGCGTTCGGCGCCGCGTGGTACGTCCTGGGGACCAACGGCAAGAAGCACGAGTAGCGACGGCGGACGGGCTGTGCCAGAGTGGGAAGTGGCACTGCCGACTTCCCACTCTGGAGCCATGGCCCTCGACGACCCCGTCATCATCACCTGCGCCATCTCCGGCGCCCTGGCGAACCGCGACCAGTGCCCGGCGATCCCCTACACCCCGCAGGAGTACGCGGCCGAGGCGCGCCGGATCGTCGACGAGGGCGGCGTGCACATCCACATCCACGCCCGCCGGCCCGACGGCACGCCCTCGTACGAGATCGAGGACTTCCAGGCGATCAAGGACGCGATCGTCGCCGAGGTCGGCGACGCCGCGGTCATCAACTTCTCGACCGGGACCGTCGGCGTGTCCGTCGCCAAGCGGGTCGCCTACCTGCGCGCGGTCCGCCCCGAGGTCGCCGCGCTGAACATGGGCTCGATGAACTACGCGAAGTACTCGAGCCGGCGCAAGGACTTCGTGTTCCAGATGGTCTTCGCGAACCCGTTCGAGGAGATCGTCGAGCTGCTGGAGGCGATGAACGAGCTCGGCATCAAGCCCGAGCACGAGTGCTTCGACACCGGCCACGTGCACTCGCTGGCGCCGCTGATCGACATGGGCCTGCTGCGCACCCCGGTCCACGCCGACTTCGTGATGGGCGTCACCGGCGGCGTCCCCGCCACCGCGCGCCACCTGGCCGCGATGGCCGACGCGCTGCCCGTCGGCGACCACCACTGGGGGGTGATCGGGATCGGCCGCGGCCAATGGATGATGGTCGCCGCGGCGCTGACGCTCGGCGGCTCGGTCCGGGTCGGCCTCGAGGACAACTTCTACCTGCCGGACGGCAGCGTGGCGGCCTCGAACGGCGAGCTGGTCGCGCGGGCGCGGCGGATGGTCGAGGACGTCGGCCGGCGGCCGGCCACCGTCGCCGAGGCGCGGCGGATGCTCACCCTCCCGGTGGCAGCGGGATGAGCGCGCTGGACGGCATCAAGGTCCTCGACCTCTCCCGCCTGCTCCCGGGCCCGTTCTGCTCGATGCTGCTGAGCGACTTCGGGGCCGACGTGATCAAGGTCGAGGACACCGGCATGGGCGACTACGTGCGCTGGGCGACGCCGACCTACGAGGGCGCCGAGCGCTCCGCGGCCGGCGCGCTGTTCCTCGCCCTCAACCGCGGCAAGCGGTCGATCCGGGTGGATCTCAAGACCGACGCGGGCAAGCAGGTGCTGCTGCGCCTGGTCCGCGACGCCGACGTCCTGCTCGAGTCCTTCCGGCCCGGCGTGCTCGATCGGCTCGGCGTCGGCTACGAGCGCCTCCGGCAGGAGAATCCGGGCCTCGTCTACTGCGCGATCTCCGGCTACGGGCAGGACGGCCCGAACCGCGACCGCTCCGGCCACGACATGAACTACCTCGGGCTGGTCGGCCTGCTCGGGCTGAGCGGCGACGCCGACGGGGCGCCGGTCCAGGCCGCGGGCCAGATCGCCGACATCGGCGGCGGCTCGCTGATGGCCGCGTTCGGGATCCTTGCCGCCCTGCGCGAGCGCGACCGCTCCGGGGAGGGCCAGTTCGTCGACGTCTCGATGGCCGACGGCGCGCTGTCCTGGCTGGCGATGGTCGCGGCGCGCTACTTCGCCACCGGCAAGGCTCCGAGGCGCGGTGGGCTCGAGCTGGCGGGACGGCTCATCTGCTACCGGCCGTACGCGTGCGCCGACGGCTACGTCACCTGCGGCGCGCTGGAGCCGAAGTTCTGGGCGGCGTGGTGTCGCGGCGTCGGCCGCGAGGACCTGATCGAGCAGCAGTTCGATGCGCCGGGAAGCGCGGCCCACCGCGAGGTGGAGGCGATCTTCGCCGCGCGCACCCGCGACGAGTGGGCGGCCTTCGCGTCCGAGCACGACTG
>JAXDHL010000036.1:0-4475 GCA_034664525.1 Solirubrobacteraceae bacterium | reverse complement strand
TTCGACGTCGTCGTGATCGAGACCGTCGGCGTCGGCCAGTCGGAGACCGAGATCGCCGATGCGGCCGACACCGTGGCGGTGATCGTGCAGCCCGGCTCGGGCGACGCGCTGCAGTTCCTGAAGTCGGGGATCATGGAGATCCCGGACGTGCTCGTGGTCACGAAGGCCGATCTCGGTGACAGCGCGCTGCGCGCCCGGCGCGACCTGCACGCCGCGCTGCGCTCGCTCGGCGCCCGCGATGTGCCGGTCTGCGCCGTCTCATCGCTGCGGGCGGGCGGGGGCCCGTTCGGGATCGCCGAGCTCGTGGACGCCTTCGACGCCCACCGCGAGCGGGTCGACCTCGACGCCGTCCGGGTCCGGGCCCGCCGGTCCGGCGCGCTGTCGGACTTCCTCGCCGAGCACGGCGAGCAGGGCCTGCGCGGCCTGGGCGGCCGGCGGGTCGCGGAGCGCTTCCTTGCCGAGCAGGACCCGGAGCTCCCGGAGCCCGAGCTCGTCAGGCGGCTCGAGCAGCGCTCACGAGCCGAGTGAGCTCACGCGCCACGACCCCTTGACCTTCTCGAGCTGCACCTTGTCGCTCGACGGCTGCTGGCCGTCGGCCGCCGTGCGCACGTCCGCGGTCGCCGTGCGGCCCTTCACCGACACCTTGCCGACGGTCAGCCGCGGGTGCTTGACCTCGCCGAGCGACTTCTTCATCGCGATCTCGCACGGCAGGCCGATCTGCTGCAGTCCGGTGAGCAGCTTGGCCGAGAAGACCTCGGCGCAGAGCTTGGAGTAGTCGCGCTGCTCGGTCGCCGTGGCGAACGTCTGCAGCACGGTGCGGACCTGCTCGCTGTCCGACGGCGTGCGGCCCCCGCAGCCGGCGAGCGCGACGGCGGCGGTCAGGAGCGGGAGGAGGCGGCGGCCCATCGGCGCGAGAGCGTATCCCGATCCGGGAGCAGGAGATCCTCAGGCGCGTCGATGCGCGTCAGCTCGGTGGCGATGCCGGCCAGCGGCAGCCGGGCGCCGGCGACCGCGTGGGCGGCGCTCAGCAGCGTCGCGTCGGGCGCCAGGCGCTCCAGCACGGGCAGCGCGGCCGGCTCCCAGCGGCCGACGAGCGCCTCCAGGCGTCCCTCGGACTCCGGCACGACCGCGGCGGCGCCGCGCGCGTCGGCGTACGCGAGCGCGCGGACGGTCGCGGGCGTGATCAGCGGGAGGCTGATGGCGCAGGCCAGGATCGAGCGCCCGCGCGCCTCGCGCAGCGCGGCCGCCAGCCCGGCGACCGGGCCGCGGGGACCGCGCGCCGGGATCCACGCCTCGGCCACGCCGGCCAGCGGCGGCAGCTGGGTATCGATGCGGCAGGCGACCACGACCTCGTCGAGCACGGCGCCCAGCGCGTCGACCACCCACTGCGCCAGCGCGCGGCCGCCGAGCAGCACCCCGGCCTTGTCGCCGCCGATGCGCCGCCCGCGGCCGCCCGCGAGCACGACACCGATCGGACCGCTTCCCTGGAGCACGGTCCGGCAAGGCTCGCGCAGTCCGCCCGCCGGGTCAATACGCTGTCCGGCTATGGAAGCTGGTCCCGCGCTCGGTTCGTGGCTGCGCTGCTACCGGTGCTGGTCGACGAACCTCGAAGTCCAGGTGCACTACGAGGGGATCCACCGCATCGATCCGGCGACGGGCGAGCGCGCCGAGGTCGTCGACGAGATCCAGGAAGCGGTCGTCCAGTGCCTGGACTGCATGCACGACCAGCCGCACCTGGGCTTCATCGAGGGCCGGGTGCAGCCGATCGAGGACCGCTGGGAGCGGATGGTCGCCGGCACGCCCTGGGTCGCCTCCTGCGAGGTGACCGTGGACGCCGACCAGGTCGAGACGTGCTCGGGTCCCGAGGCCGCCGACGCCCTGTCTTACGCGGCCTTCGGCGACCACGGCACGCGCGAGTTCTTCACCCACGTGCGCTTCCACAAGCACGACGAGGAGCGCATCGTCATCTACCTGCTGGTCGAGCTCTACGCCCGCGACCAGAACGAGGCGACCGAGGTGCTCGAGTCGGCCGCCCAGGGTCAGCTGGCCATCTCCTCGCTCGCCGAGGAGTCGCGGCCGCCGGCCGCCACCGGCTTTGACCCGCACTAGCGTCGTCGGGCACGCCGAGTGGGTGACGTTCGCCCGTGTCGCCCGGTTGCCGGCGGCCGGGGAGATCGTCCACGCGACCGCGACCTGGGACGAGCCGGGCGGGGGCGGCGGGATCGTCGCCGTGCACCTGGAGTCCGCCTTCTTCACCGCCGCGGGCGACGACGGGCTCGTCGACGCGCTGGCGGGGTACGGCGTGGCGGTCCACGCCGCGCCGCGGCCGGCCAGCCGGCGGATCGTCACCCACCTCGACGACGCCGGCGAGCGCACGATCACGACGCTCGGCGACCGGGTCGAGCCGCGCGGGGACGACCCGCTGCCGTGGGGCAGCCTGGCCGGCGCCGACGGCGTCTTCGTCACCGCCGGCGACGCCCAGGCGCTGCGGGCCGCCCGTGCCGCCCCCGTCGTCGTGGCGACCCCGCGCGCCGGGCCCGTCCTGGACGCGATCGAGGTCGACGCGCTGGTCTGGTCGGCGGCCGATCCGGTCGAGCGCGAGCTGGCGGCGCGCATCACGCGCGCGCGCCTGCGCGTGGAGACCCACGGCGCCGGCGGCGGGACCTGGACCGCCGCCGACGGCACGTCCGGGACGTGGGCGGCGACGGGGCTGCCCGGGCCGCCGGTGGACGCCTTCGGCTGCGGCGACGCGTTCGTCGCCGGGCTCACCGCCGGTCTCGCCGCCGGCGAGCGCCTGGACGCCGCGCTGCACCGGGCCGCGGGCGCCGGGGCGGCTGCGCTGACCGGCCGCGGGCCCTACGGCGCGCTCGAGCGGATCCGTGCCTGGACGGTGCCGGCATAGGGTGCCGGCAGGGGACCGTGGCTAGAGCCGCCGCGCGGTCTGCGGGTCGCGCTCGCCCCCGAAGTAGCGGTCCAGCACGGCGCCGAACAGCGGCTCGTCGGGCGCGGCGCGCTCGAACAGCGTCATCGACGAGCGCAGCTTCATCGCATCGATCCCGCCAAGGATCTGCTCCGCACTCCCACCTTCGCCGGCGAGCAGCGCCTCGCAGCTCTCGCGCAGGCGGGGCCCGAGCACCGGGTGGGCGAGGTAGGCCCGCGCCTCGGCGAGCGAGGCGATCGCGTACTCGCGCGCCATCGCGCTGCGGCCGAGGCCGGCCGCCTGCGGGAACACGAACCACATCCAGTGGCTGGTCTTGCGGCCCGCGCGCAACTCGCGCAGGGCGGCGTCGTAGGTCCCGCCCTCGTCCTGGGCGGCGACGAAGCGCCGGAGTCGGTGCGGATCGTCCGTCATCGACTCCGGCGCGGGGTCTCCTAGGCGGCGGTGGCGCCGAGGCGCGACTCGAGCGCCTCGAACTGCTGCCACAGCTCGGCGGGCAGGCCGTCGCCGAACTTCTCGAGGTGCTCGCGCACCTGCGGGAGCTCCTGGCGCAGGGCGGCGAGGTCGACGTTGCGGACGGCCTCGAAGTCCTCGGCCGGGATCTCCAGCCCGCTGAGGTCGATGCCGTCGGCCGTCGGGATGACGCCGACCGGCGTCTCCTCGGCCTCGGCCTTGCCCTGGCAGCGGCGGAACACCCACGCGAGCACGCGCGAGTTCTCCCCGAAGCCCGGCCACAGGAACGTGCCGGTCTGCGGGTTCTTGCGAAACCAGTTGACGAAGAAGATCCTCGGCAGCTGGGCGCCTTCCTTGGCGCCGACCTTGAGCCAGTGGCCGAAGTAGTCGCCCATGTGGTAGCCGCAGAACGGCAGCATCGCCATCGGGTCGAAGCGCAGCTGCCCGACGGTGCCGGCCGCGGCGGCGGTCTTCTCGGAGGCCATCGTGGCGCCCAGGAATGTGCCGTGCTCCCAGTCGAACGCCTCGCGCACGAGCGGGACGACGGTCGAGCGGCGCCCGCCGAACAGGAACGCGTCGATCGGCACGCCCTTCGGGTCCTCCCACTCCTCCGCGATCGACGGCGTCTGGTCGGCCGGGACGGTGAAGCGCGCGTTCGGATGGGCAGCCGGGGTGTCCGAGTCCGGGTTCCAGGTGTTGCCCTTCCAGTCGATGGCGTGGGCCGGCGGGTCGCTCATGCCCTCCCACCAGACGTCGCCGCCGTCGGTCTTGGCGCAGTTGGTGAAGATCGTGTTCCTCTCCGCCGCCGCCATCGCGTTCGGGTTGGTCTCGTAGCCCGTGCCCGGCGCGACCCCGAAGAAGCCCGCCTCGGGGTTGACCGCGTACAGGCGCCCGTCGGAGCCGAACTTCATCCACGCGATGTCGTCGCCGATCGTCTCGACCCTCCAGCCCTCCAGTGTCGGGATGAGCATGGCGAGGTTCGTCTTGCCGCAGGCCGACGGGAACGCGCCGGTGAGGTACTTGACGTCCCCCTCGGGCGAGGTGACCTTGAGGATCAGCATGTGCTCGGCCAGCCAGCCCTCGT
>JAXDHL010000035.1:0-46345 GCA_034664525.1 Solirubrobacteraceae bacterium | reverse complement strand
AGCGTGCGCGGGATCGGCGTCGCGGTCATGTGCAGCACGTGCGGCGACAGGAGACCACCCCGCCCGCCCTTGCGGTCCAGCGCGCGCCGCTGGCGGACCCCGAAGCGGTGCTGCTCGTCCACGACTGCGACCGCGAGCCGCTCGAACACCACTGGGTCCTCGATCAGGGCATGGGTGCCGACGAGCAGCTGCAGCTCCCCGCTCGCCAGCTTGGCGAGCACGTCCGCGCGGCGCTTGGCCGGCGTCGCGCCGGTCAGCAGCGCGGCGGAGACCATCGCGTTCGGCAGCAGGGTCTGCAGCGTCGCGAAGTGCTGCTCGGCCAGCGTCTCCGTCGGCGCCATGAACGCGGCCTGGGCCCCGTGCTCGACCGCCCGCAGCATGGCGTACAGCGCGACGACGGTCTTGCCGGACCCGACCTCCCCCATCAGCAGCCGCTGCATCGGGCGCCCGCGGGCGAGATCGGCGTCGACGGCGGCCATCGCCGCGACCTGGTCGTCGGTCGGCACGAACGGCAGCGTCCCCTCCAGCCACGCCGCGGTCAGCCCGCGCGGCTCGGCGAGCGGCTCGGCCGCGGCCGCCTCCAGCCGCAGCGCCCGCCGCCGCAGCAGCGCGAGCTGCAGCAGCAGCAGCTCGTCGAACGCCAGCCGCCGGCGGCCGCCCTCGCTGTCGCCGAAGTGGGCGGCATCGAGCGCCGCCGCCCGGTCCGGAAGGCGCTCGAGCGCGCGCAGGCGCGCCGGCAGCGGCTCGACGGCGTGCCGGGCGGCGCCGCGCCAGCGCGTCACAAGCTCGAGGATCTGCGTGCTCGACAGCCCGTCGGAGGCCGGGTAGACCGCCATCGCTCCGGCATCCGCCCCGCCGACGCCGGCGCTCGTCGGCGCGTGCGACTCGACGGTGAACTGGTTGCGGGCCTTGTAGCGGCCGGTCAGGATCAGCGTCGTCGGCGGCTTGTAGCGGTTGGCCAGCCAGGGCTGGTTGAAGAACGTCGCCTTCATCACGCCCGTCGCATCGGCGACGACCGCCTCCACCAGCGGCTTCATCCCCCGCCGCCGCACCGGCCGGGAGCTGATCGAGCGCACCTCGACCACGATCGTGGCCACCTCGCCCACCTGCAGCGCGGCGACCGTGCGCGCCTCGCGGCGGTCGCGCGGCAGGTGCTCGAGCAGGTCGCCGACCGTGTGCAGGCCGAGCGCCTCGGCTCCCTTGGCGAGCTTCGCGTGCGGCAGCTCGAGCGGCGTGGCGAGCACCGACGGGCGGGGGAAGTGCGGCGGCCCCGTGGCGTGCAGCGCCGCGGTCGGCAGGGGGTCGCGAGTCGCGAAAGACGTCGGCACCACGACCGGATGATGACCGGCCGACCGGATCGCAGCGCGTCGCCCATGTCACAGAACCGTCGGCTGCCCGCCGGTGGCCGGCGCCTCGGACGGGTACGCCCGGGCGTAGGCGTCCGCGGCGGCCTCGAAGCAGCCCAGCGGCGCCCGCAGGACGCCGGCGCCGATCTGGCCGCCCGTGCGGCCCGCGACCCCGATGTCCATCACCGGGACGGTCCCCGTCGCGACGACCCGGTGCACGTCGATGCCCGTCGGCGTGCCGCGGAACCCGAGGTACGGGATCTTGAACACGGGGTGCTCGCCCGCCGTGATCTCGTACATCGCGAGGTTCATGCGCACCATGGCATCGGCGTCACCGCCCTGATAGTCCTGCAGCGGGAAGGCGGCCGCCTGGGCGAACCCGCCGAGGCCGACGGTCTCGTTGATGATGCTCTCGCCGCCCATGAACTCGATGTCGTCGACCGTGTAGCCGTCGAAGAGCTTCGCGTCGATCCCCGGCAGCGGGGCCCGGAACCACTCGTCGCCGAGCCCGCTCACCCGGATGGCGAACTCCTGGCACGAGAAGGTCATGGCGGTCACGAGCGAGGAGCCCTCGACGTCCCGCGCGGCGTCGGCGATCGCCTTCGACGCCGCCATCGAGAGGCGCAGGAAGAAGTAGTCGTTGCTGCCCAGGAACGACACGGTCTCGCGGACCTGCTCGGGCATCAGCTCGGCGACGTGCAACAGGTGCAGGTAGAGCTCGCGCGTGAAGAGCATCGTCGCCGCGGTGTTGCGGCTGTGCAGCTCGTCGCCGAGGTTCAGCGCCCGGCGCATGATCGGACGCAGCGGCACTCCGCCGTCGATCTCGCGCAGTGCCGCGGCCAGCACCGGGGCCGCCACCTGCTCGAGCCAGATCAGGCTGTCGCGGACCTCGTCGTCGTAGACGCCGTAGTTGAGCCGCTTGCGCGACGGGCCTTCGAAGCAGTTGCAGTAGGCGACGTTGCCGTGCCGCGGGTTCTCGACCACGAAGACGGGCATCGAGGCGGTGTAGATGCCGGCGAGCGAGCCGACGCAGCTGTGGTCGTGGCACGCGGCGAGCCGGATCCGGCCGTCCCGCAGCTTCTCGTCGGCCTCCTCCGCGCTGCCGGCCAGCCCCTCGTACAGGGCACCCCCGATGACGGCGCTCCGCTGCCCGCCGGTGTAGGCGTCCCAGGGCATCGGCGCGCCGGAGGTCAGGATCGTGTCCCGGGTCATGCCGGGGACGACCTCGACGGCCGGCCGGACGTCCACGAGGATGGGGTCGGCGTCATAGAAGCGCTGGAGCGCCTCCTCGTTGGCGGCTTGACGCACAGGGGGATGGAGCACGGTCATGGTGGTTCTCCTCGGGTTCAGGTGTCGAGCGGATGGACCTGGCCGCTCGCGCGCAGTGCGCGGCCGGCCGGCCGGTCGGCGAGATTCCAGGTCACGATCTCGTTCATGTGGACGCGGATGGTCAGGTCGTCGCCGCCGGACAGGTATGCGGCGACCTCGGGGTCCGCGAGCCCCGCCTCGGTCACGTAGCGCAGGTGCACGGAGCGATTGAGCGCCCGCGCCGGCTCGCCGGTGACCAGCTCGACCGCGCCGCGGACGAGCACGCCGCGCAGATCCAGGCCGTTACGCGACTGGTCGATCGTCACCGCCGCGTGCGCCCGGCGCCGGAGGTTGCGGGCCTTGCGGGTGTGCTGGGAGGTCGGCATCAGCAGCGTGTCGCCCTCGCGCCGGAACCACATCGCCGCCAGGTGGACCCCGCCGTGCGCGTCCAGGGTCGCGAGGTTCGCGATGAGCCGCAACTCGAGGAGCTCCTCGACCTCCTGCCGCGAGAGCCTGCCCGGCGACACGGCGCCGGGGAGCCCCAGGTCAAGGAAGGGGCTTGTCATATCCGTCCTTCATCAGTTGCAGCTCCTGCCATTGGCGGTCGACGACCGGCCAGAACCGGTCCGGGTGCTCCGCGGACCAGATCTGCGACCGGATGAGGAAGTTCTCCGGGTCGAGCTCGAGCGCCCGGCGCCAGAGTCGAAGCGCCCGCGGCCCGTCTCCGGCCATCTGGGCGGCCACGCCCTCGGCGAACTGCTCCAGGGCGCGGGGATCCATCTGCTCCTGCCGGGGTCCTGGCTCCACCGCGCGCCCGTCGAGGAACGCGTCCACCGTGGCCCGCACGCGCGGATCCCCGATCGAGAAGTCCTCGGTGTGCCGCCGGCGGATCCGGGCGTCCTCGTCCACGAGGAAGCCCGACGGCACGATGCGGAAGCCGAGCGCCGCGGCGATCGTGCTCGCCGGATCGAGCAGAACGGGGAAGGCGACACCGTACGCGCGCACGCTCTCCGCGACCGCGGCTTCGCCTCGCGCGTCCTGAGCGATGGCCAGCATCGTGAAGTCACGGCCTCGCTGCTCCCAGTACCGCTGCCACACGGGCAGGTCGTCCTTGCACGTTCACCAGCTCGCGAAGCAGAAGGCGACGGTGCGGACCCCGCTGAGGTCGGCGCGGGTCCAGATCCGGCCACCGAGGTCGGCCAGCGCGAACTCCGGGAATGCCACGGACTCGCTCACAGATCCAGGTACATCGCGAACTCGGCGGGGTGTGGGCGCAGCTCGAGCCTGCGCACCTCCTCGCGCTTCGTCGCGTGCCACTCCTCGAGCAGCATCGTGGGGAACACCCCGCCCCGCTCGAGGTACTCGTGGTCGTCCTCCAGCGCGTCGAGCGCCTCCTCGAGGTGGCGCGGGAAGCGCGTGGGCGGCTCGGCGGCGGGATCGAAGCCGAGCGCCACGGGATCCAGCCCGCGCTCCACGCCGTCGAGGCCCGCGAGCAGCAGTGCGGAGAACGCGAGGTAGGCGTTCGCCGTGGCGTCCAGCGGCCGGTACTCCATGCGCCGGTCGGCGGGCCGCACCGCGTAGCCGGGGATGCGGATGGCGGCCGTCCGGTCGCCGCGGGCGAAGCTGGCGGAGACGGGAGCCTCCATGTCCGGCACGAGGCGCCGGTAGGAGTTCGTCGACGGGTTGGTGAACGCGGCGAGCGAGCGCACGTGCACGAGCACACCGGCGACGAACGAGAGGGCGACCCGCGACAGCCCGGCGTAGCCGTCGCCGGCGAACACGGGGCGCTCGTCGTCGAGCAGCTTCAGGTGCACATGCATGCCGTTGCCCGACGCGTCCGCCATCGGCTTGGGGAGGAACACGGCCTGCAGCCCCTCCTGGACGGCGAGGTTGCGCAGGATGTACTTGCCGAGCAGCACGACGTCGGCGGTGCGGACCAGACCGCCGAAGTCGAGCTCGATCTCCATCTGACCCTCGACGCCCGTCTCGTGGTGGTCGTACTTGACCGGGACGCCCGCCGCCTCCAGCAGCTGCACCGCGCGGGCCCGGAAGCCGGCGTGCCGATCGACGGGCGGGCTGGCGTGATAGCCGTCGCGGTGCGCCGCCGCACCGCCGTCGTGCACCAGCCCCCCAGCCGGGGCCAGGTGGAACTCGAGCTCCGGCAGCCAGAGGCTGTGCGTCGCCACACCGGTCGACACGAGGTACGCCTCCGCCCGCTCGGCGACGGCGCGCGGGTCGCGGGCGAAGCGCTCGGTGGTGCCGGCGCGCACCGGCTGCGCGAGGAACGACACCGCAGGGACCTCGGCGAAGGGATCGGCCCAGGCCGTCGACGCGTCCGGGACCATGACCATGTCCTCGTCGACCGGTCCGCTGAAGCCGTAGTGGCTGCCGGCGAAGCCGACACCGTGGTCGAGCGCGTCCGCGAGCTTGCGCGCCGGCATCGACAGATGGCGCAGACGGCCGGTGAGGTCGCCGATCTTCAGGTCCACGCGCGTGATGCCGCGCTCCTGGACCCAGGCGAGCAGCCCGTCGCGGTCCGTGGGCGGGTTCCCGTCGCGGAGCGCGCGGGCGGTGAGCAGGGACTGCACCATCTAGAGCCCCGCTTCCTTCTCGCTGACCTCCTGATACCACCGGACCTTCGGGCCGACCTTCGCCCGCATGCGCCACTTGCGCGTCTTCGGCGCCTCCTCGATGACCCGTTCGAGGGCGTCGATGCGCTCGTTGAGCAGCTTCGCCTGCTCGGGGCCGATGGCGCCGAACTGCGGGATGAACCGGCGCACCTTCTCCAGGTTCTCCATGACGGTGTAGTGGAAGCCCCAATCGCCGCGCAGGAGCTCGGCGACGTAGGACGCGTCGATGCTCTCCGGTCCGTTCCGGTGATCGACCACCGCGTGCTCGAGCAGCAGGACGATCGCGTCCTGGATGTCCTTCAGGTTGATCTCGACGATCTGGAGCTTCCCGAGCAGCAGATCCGGCGTGGGCAGGGTCGGAGCGTCCAGGTCCAGACGGTCCTCGAAGGGGATCCGATGGCAGAAGTCCAGGCGCTCCACGAACACGTCGAGGCTGAGGCGCGTATCCGGGTGCTCGAAGCAGTAGCGCGTGCCCTCGGTCGCGATCGTGATCCGCTCGTCCTCGACGTACCCCTGCTCTTTGAGGAAGCGGACGACGTCCCGCGCCTGCCGGCTCCCGGCGGCGAAGTCGATGTCGGCCGGAACGGCGCGCTCCATCGCCTCCAGCAGCGGAAGGTTCTGCGGGCAGTGCAGGCGGATGGCGAGCGAGCCGAGGATGCGCAGTCGCAATCCTCGCTCCGCCCCCTCGTCGACGAGGCGGAGCCCCTCGTCGACGAACTGCTGGTTGGTGACGGTCATGGGCCTCTCTGAGCGCTTGCGGGGGCGATTGGTGGTCAGCCGGGCGGAGCCGGGGCGGGAGCCGTGGGCGGAGGCGCCGGGCGCTCGCGCCCGGCGCCGTCCCGCTACTCGATCGGGATCTCCTTGAAGGCGAGGTCGACGTCGAAGCCCTGGCCCCGGCGGACGTAGCGCGTGACGGCGAACACCAGCAGGCCCGCGACGAAGCAGCCGGCCATGATCGCCAGGCGCACCGGGTCGTGGCCGGCGGCGAACTGGTCGAAGAACAGGACGAAGAAGTAGAACGTCGCCCCGACGCAGCCGGCGCCGCACAGCACGGTCATCAACGGGAGCCCGAACAGCCGCTTGTTGGCGATCGGCGACTTCTCGTACATCTCCGGTCGCCGGTACGGGAACACGACGCCGGCGCCGAGCACCAGCCCCCAGGCGAGCAGCGCGATCTCGATGAAGACGATCAGCGTCTGGAAGTAGCTGATCCACACGAACGCCGCGAGCGTCAGGAGCGACAGGGCGAGCACGACGGCGATCGCGGCGATCGGCGTGTGCGTCCGGCTGGACACGCGCCCGAGCGCCGCCGGCGCCACGCGGTCGAAGGACCATGCGAGCATCGCCCGCTGCACGTAGGCCTGCATCGCCGGGATCCACATCCAGATCCAGGCGATGAAGGACAGCGAGATGATGATCGTGACCAGCGGCGATCCGGTGAGCACGCCGGCCAGCAGCGTGATCCACGGCGTCGTCGGCGTCGACATCCCGCCGTTGAGGCTGTTGTTGCCGACCGAGCCGAGGAACTCGTAGCCGAACACCTTGTTCGCGAGGCCCATCGTGATCACCCAGATCACCGCGCTGACCACGATCGCGCTCAGCATGCCGTACGGCTGCGCCTTGGTCGCCGACTTGATCTCGCCGCCGATCGCGATCGAGAACGCGGCGCCGATCAGCGGCAGGAAGAACCAGTTGGACGCCAGCAGCGTCTGCTTGAGCGAGAAGCCGGGGTCGCTCCAGCCGCCCTTGTGGGCGGCGTCGATGACGCCGGCGTAGGAGGCGGTCCCGTGGAAGTCGTGGTTGAAGTTGGCCACGAACTGTGCGCGCGAGCCGAACAGCAGGGCGCCGATCAGCACGAGCGAGCCAATGATGGCCACGCCGAAGACGAGCTTCTGGGAGGCGAAGAAGCGGCGCATTCCCGAGGCGAGGATCGCGGCCGCGATGATGAGCATCACGCCGCTGACGGCGAACGTGACGCCCTTGTGCGTCAGGTCCTGCCCGAGCGTGGTCATCCACCCGTGGCCGGTCATCGTCCCGAGCACGGTGAAGGTCGGCGCCAGGCCGATCGTCGTGATCCAGTAGGCCGCGACCGAGAGCAGGAACAGCCAGCAGATGCACTCGACGAAGCTCGCCGTGAACGCGAGCGCCGGGGGCAGCGCCCGGCTTCCGAACGGGTAGATCCCGCCCGAGCGCGGGATGGTCAGCGTCCAGGCGATCATGCCGCCGGCGATCAGCGCCATCATCAGGCAGGCCAGGACGGCGCCGAGCGCGAGATTCCCGCCCGGGTAGACCGAGGGCCCGTAGAGCACGATCGAGCCGATCCCGATGCCGATCGAGATCGTGCCGATGTTGAAGATGAAGATGTCGGTCGTGCCGGCCGTCTTGATCAGCCCCGACGCCTTGCGCAGGAAGACCCGATCGCCCGCGCCGCCGGCGGCGGTGCCGGTGCCGAGGCCGGTCGTCACGGCGCCCGACGCGAGTCCGCTGTGACCGGTACCCGACGATTCATGTGCAGTGGACATGCTTCTCCTCGTCTCCTCGTCCTCAGCCCTGTGTGAAGTGGAAATCGCGAACCCGGGACCCTTCGAGCGTCACGAGCAGGCCGTTCAGCACGCCCTCCGAGTACACGCTCCCCGGGTTGAGGCAGACCGTGCGGCCGATGCGCGCCTCGCCGCGGCCCTCGTGGATGTGCCCGTGAAGCCCGAGCAGGGGCTGGTAGCGCTCGATGGCCTCGCGCACCGCGGTGCTCCCGGCTGGGGCCATCACGGGGTTGCCGAGGTCGTAGACGACCTGCATGTGCTCGTCGAGCTTGGGGCAGAGATCGATCGTCGCGTCGTGCGGCGGCACGTGCAGGTTGAAGATGCAGTGGTCGAAGTCGTCGACCTCCTCGATCATCTCCCCCAGCCGCTCGGCGAGCTCGTCCTCGCTGCACTCCCGGTCGGTGTCCCAGGGCGTCGGGTTCGACCAGCCTGACGTGATGATCTTGTACCGGCCGGCGAGCGGCACCACCTGCATCTCGATCAGCCGGATGCGCTTCGACGAGGCGAGGATGTCGTCCACCTCGTGGAAGTCGTCGTTGCCGGGCGCGGCGTAGACGGGCACCTCGCTGTCGGCGAGCCGCTCGTCGGCGTAGGCGATCCACTCGCGCAGGCGCTCCTCCACGAGCTGCCGGAAGAGCGCGTCCTGGGCCTCGGGCGAGGCCTTCGCGCTCAGGAACTCGTCCTCGTCCATGACGGCGGGGTAGAAGCCCATGTTCTCGGTCCGCGTCACGAACGACCGCAGGTCGGCCTCGCTGTCGAAGCGGTGCTCCGAGCCGGCGAACTGCGTCAGGTACTGCCCGCTGGCCTGGCGGGCGATCGGGACGACCATCTTGCCGGTCACGTCACCGCCCAGGATGAGCACGTCGGCGCCGTAGAACGACGCGGCGTTGATGAACTTCTTGAAGCACACCGTCGAGCCATGGACGTCGGAGACGAAGAAGATCCGTGTCTTCTCGCCGCCGCTCGGCGCGCTCCGGCGACCGAAGAGGGCCATCGCTAGAAGAACTCCAGGTAGCGGTCGTACTCCCAGGCCGAGACGGTGTTGTGGTAGTCCCACCACTCCTTCGATTTCACCTCGGCGTACTCGCGCTTGAGATCGGACCCGAAGACGTCGTCGGCGAGATCGTCGGCGGTGAAGGCCTCGACCGCCTCGAGCAGGGTCCGCGGAAGCACGCCGACCCGCAGCTCCTCGAGCCGGGCGTCGCTCTGCTCGTACATGTTCAGCTGGATCGGGTCACCCGGGTCGAGCTTCTGCTCGATCCCCTCCAGCCCGGCCCCGAGCAGCATCGCCGCGGCGAGGTACGGGTTGCACGAGGTGTCCACCGCGCGGGACTCGACGCGCGGGCTGCCGTAGGGCAGCCGCAGCATGTGGGTGCGGTTGTTGCGCCCGTAGGAGATGTAGACCGGCGCCCACGTGTAGCCCGTCATCGAGCCGCTCTTGACCAGCCGCTTGTACGAGTTGACGGTCGGCGAACACACCGCGCTGATCGCCGGCGCGTGCCGCAGGATGCCGGCGATGAACTGGTAGGCGAGCGTCGACACGCCGCCGCCGCGCGGATCGCCGGGATCGGCGAACACGTTGCGGCCACTCTCCAGGTCGGCGAGCGACATGTTGAAGTGGCCGCCGTTGCCCGTCCGGTCGGCGTACGGCTTGGCCATGAACGTGGCCTCGACCCCGTGGCGGCGCGCCACCGTCTTGGCCATCAGCCGCCACAGCGTGTAGCGGTCGGCCATCGCCATGCCGTCCGCGTAGTGGAAGTCGAGCTCGAACTGGCTGTTGGCGTCCTCGTGATCGAAGGAGTGCACGTCCCAGCCGAGCTCGTTCATGTGGCCGACGATCTCGTGCATGAAGCCGAGGTTCTCGAGCAGCCCCGTCACGTCGTAGGCCGCCTTGGGCAGCACGTCCTTGGGATTGGCCGGGACGATGCCGTCGCCCTCGCGGCGCACGAGATAGAACTCGGTCTCGATCCCGAGGTTGAAGCGGAGCCCGAGCGCCGCGGCCCGGTCGAGCTGGCGGCGCAGGACCGTCCGCGAGTCCAGCGGCCATGGCTCGCCGTGGTAGTGCAGCTGACCCGGACACCAGGCGACGGTGCGTTCCCAGGGCAGGACCGTGATCGCATCGAGGTCCGGCCACACCGCCAGCTCGTCATCGCTCGGGCCCTGGCCGAGTCCGTCGAGGGCGGCTCCGGTGAACAGCTCGGAGCCCTTCATCATCCGCGTGAAGTGGCCAACCGGAACCGCCTTGGCCTTCGGCACCCCATGCACGTCGACGTACGCCGCGAGGCAGTAGTCCACGCCGCGGCGGGCGAGCTCGTCGCGCGTTCGCGCCCACGCTTCGCCGTCGCCCTCGCGTGACACCGTCGCGGCGACCTCGATCTCCGCCTGCGGCGTGGCGCCGGCGTCGGTCAGCACTGCCGCCGACGACGATCCCGTTCCGGCGTCGGTGACGAGGTCGCCCGCTGCGGCGCCCGGGCTGCCGTTGGTGTGATGGTCCATCGAGTCCGTCTCCTCGGGTGGGGAACTGCCGTGCAGTCAACGACGGCGGCGGCGGGCGGTCTATCCACGATCCGTGGCAAATCCGGCCGTCGGTTCCGAGGAATCCACCAAGTCGCAACGGTCACCCATGAGGCAAGATCCACGCCGGTGCTGGTGATCGCCCTCGGACTCTGCTCGGCCACCGCGTGGGGCGTCGCCGACTTCCTCGGCGGAATGGCCAACCGGCGCGCCCCGCTGCTGGCGATCGGAATCGGCAGCCAGGCCGTCGGCGCCCTCGTCGGCACGGTGATCGTGTGCGCGACCGGGGCACACCTCCCGCCGGGCGATGCCGTGGGCTACGCCGCGCTCGCGGGAGCCGCCAACGCGGTCGGGCTGGCGGCGTTCTACCGCGGGCTGGCCGTCGGCACCATGAGCATCGTCGCGCCGATCGTGGGGATGAGCGCGCTGCTGCCGGTCACCGTCGGGGTCCTCGGCGGCGAGCGCCCGGGGCCGCAGCACGTCGCCGGGATCGCGCTCGCCATCGCCGGCATCGTCCTCGCGTCGCGCGAGCCGCCGGGCGGCGCGGCCGCGCGGCGGGCCGCCAGGGCGAGCATCGTCCTCGCCGTTGCCGCCGCGATCGGCGTCGGAGGCAACCTCGCTGCGCTCGACGCCGCCGTGCACCGGGCGGCCGCCGAGGACCTGTGGGGGCTGCTCGTCGTCACCCGCGGCGTCGCGGGGGCGCTGCTGCTCACCGCCGCGCTCGTCACCCGGCGCCGCATGACCGTCCCCGCGGGCGCCGGTCGGGCCGTGCTCGCCCTGGGCATCCTCGACCTGGCCGCCAACGTCTTCTATGGGATCGCGACCCACGACGGGCTCGTGAGCCTTGTCGCCGTGCTCGCGTCGCTGCACCCCGTGGTCACGGTGCTGCTCGCGGCCTTGATCCTGCGCGAGCATCTCGTTCTCAGCCAGCGCGCCGGGGTCGCGCTGGCGCTCGTCGGAGCGATGCTGATCAGCGCGACGTGAGGGTCAGCCGCGGTGGACGTCGAGGGTCCGGGCGGCCTTGAGCGCAACCTGCACATCGAGGCGCACGTCGGCGTCCTTGAGGTCCACGCCCAGCAGCTCACCGATCTTCTTGAGCCGGTACCGCAGCGTGGACACGTGCAGGTGAAGCGTCCGTGCCGCCTGCTCGAGGTTGAAGCCGGTCGCGAACACGGCCTCCAGCGTCTTGCGCAGCTGCGACGAATGGCGGCGGTCCCACTCGTCCAGCGGTCGGACGTAGGTCGCGACGAACGAGACCAGCGCCCGCGGATCCGACGTCTCCAGCAGCATGTGCTCGACCCGGCGGCGCCGGAACGAGAACACGTCGTCGGCGCGCCCGAGCAGGTGCATCAGGTCCACGCCGCGGCGCGCCGCCATGAACGACTGCCGGTAGTCGACCGGGCGCGTGCAGGCGGTTCCCGCCCCGATCGTCAGGCGCGTGCCCTTCAGGCGCTCGCGGCACGTGCGCTGCAGCACGTCCTCGAAGGGCATGGGCGCCCGGTCGTCCTCGTACACGACGACCAGGACGCCCGCGCCGCGAGGGGCCACGAGGTTCTCGCCCCACTGTCCCGCGCACTCGAACACCGTGCGGTACAGCGGGTGCGGGCTGGTGAGCGCGCCCTCCGGCTGCAGCGGACGATCGCCCGGCGCCGACGGCTCGACGATGTACACGCGGGCCGGGCGGGTGAAGTCGAACCCGAGCGCGCGGCCGCGGCCGACGATCAGGTCCTCGACGAACTCGCCGCTGATGAGCTCGTCCAGGACGTCGCCGCGGAGGCGGATCTCGACCTCCATCGCCGTGCGCTCGCGCATCAGCTCGAGCGCGGCCAGCACGGCGCCGTACTCGAGCGCCGCGCGCTCCGTCTCGCCCGTCGCCTGGGGCGTCCGCGCGATCAGCCAGGCCAGCACGACGCCCTCGACGAGCGCCGGCGCGGACGTCAGATGCTGCTCACCGTCGACGGCGACGGTCCGCGTGTCGGAGTCGGCGTCGGGGCGCCAGTCGATCGTGCAGTCCGGCGGCCAGGCGGCGAGCACGCGATCGCGCGGCGTCACGATGACGATCTCGCCGTCGACGGATTCGCTCAGCGAGCGCACGGCCGACTGGAGGCCACGCCCGCCCAGGACCGCCTCGGTCAGCGTGGTGTGCGCGGCGAGGATGCGCTCCAGTTCGGCGTGGCGGCGTTCGAGCTCGGCGTTTGCCTGCTCCAGCCGCGTGAGCGCGGCGCGGTCGTGCTCGTGGCCGGCGGCGCTCTCGAGCGCGAGCGCCGCGTGATGGACGAGGCCGAGCAGGACGGTCTCGCGCTGATGGTCGCTCACCCCGCCGCCGACCGCGATCACGACCGCGTCGCCCCCGGCCGCGAGGCGCAAGGGGATCGCCAGCACGTCCTCGCCATCGCCGGGGCGGAGATGCACGCCCTCGGGCGGCAGGTCCGGGACGAGCCCGGTGGCCAGGGCGGCGGCCGCGTCGGCAGCGAGTGCGGACCCCGGCTCCAGCACGACTCCGCCGGCGTCGTCGACGAGGAAGGCGCTCGTGAGCGCACCGGCCTCGCGCAGTGCGGCGAGCAGCTCCTCCACGATCGCCGCGGCGGTCACGGCTCCGTGCGTGCGCTCCGCGAAGCGCACGAGCGCCTGCAGGTCGCGCACGCGTGCCCGCAACACCGTGTCGGCGCCTCCGGTTCCGGTGTGGCGTGCGATGGCCGGCGACGCGGTATCGGCCAGGAGGGCGAGCGCCCGGCCCTGCTCCGCGGTGGGCGAGACGTCGGGCCGGCGCCAGCCCACGCACAGGGCGCCGTGCACGCCCTCTCCCGAGGTCAGGGGCTCCGCCAGATGGACCACGGTGCCGGCGCGCCGGGCGAGCTCGGCCACGACCGCGTCCGCCCAGACGTCGAACAGCGCGCGCTCGCGGCTGCCCTCGGTGCGCATCCGCAGCGCTGCGACCCGGGCGCGGCCTCGCAACGTCACCTGGAAGCGCACGGTCTCCCGGCCGTCGCGGTACTCGACGTCGGCGACCTCCGGCCGGTCGGCGAAGGAGACCACCGCGCAGCACTCCGCGGTCACGACCTCGGGGGTGCCCAGCAGCAGCTCGGCGCGGGCGTCGACCTCGCCCGCGGCGCTCACGAGCGCGCGGGCCAGCTCGGCCATCTGGCGGGTCCGGCGGGAGGCCCGGCGCTCGCGGTCCTTCAGGAGCGCGAGCCCGAGACCGATCGATGCCCGCTGGACCAGCGACCCGGTGGCCGCGGCATCCCATTCCGTTGCCGGCTCGCCGCGCACGAGCAGCAGCACGCCGATCGGGTCCTCGACGGCGAGCCCGACGACGAGCACCTCACCACCCTCGTGCGCGACGACGCGCGGCTGCCGGTCCTCGAGGACGGCGGCGAGGTCGGGCGCCAGGGCTCGCAGCAGCGCCTCCGCCGCGGCGTCGCCGAACTCGGCGCACGCCACGCGGGGCACCCCGGCCCCGTCCGCTTCCAGGCGGGCGACGGCCGCGTCCGCGCCGAGCAGCTCACGTCCGACCAGGGCGATCTGCTCGAGTGCCCCCGCGACGCTCGAGGACGCGCTGACCGATCCGCGCAGCCGCCCGAACAGCTCCTCGTCCCGCCGGCGGCGCGCGTTCTCGGCGGCCAGCACGGACAGCTCCGCGGCGACGGATGCCTGGCCCGAGAACACCGTCAGCACCCGCAGCTCGTGCTCGCTGAACGTCCGGCGCTTGAAGCGGCTGAGCACGATCACGCCCGAGATGCGCCGGTCGTAGACCATCGGGACCGCCAGGACGCTCTCCGGCTCGAGCGGGACGCCGGGCACCGGCTCGAACCCGGGCTCGCGGGTCACGTCGTCGATGCGCCGCGGTACTCCGGTCGCCCCCACCCGGCCGACGACCCCCTCGCCGATCCGCGGCCGGTGGCGGCGCATCGCCTCGGGGTAGGGGTCGCGCACGACCATCGGCACGAGCTCGTCGCCCTCGGCGACGAGGATCACGCATGAGTCGTAGGGCACGAGACGCTCGAGGTTGTCCGCGATCGCGTCGAGCGTCCCCCGGTAGTCGCGTGGCGCGCCGACGTCGCGCACGCCCTCGATGATGCGCTCGATCTCCTCGACCAACCGCGATGCGTCGTCACGCGCCTCGCGCGCCTCCTGCAGGACGCTGAGGTTGTCGATCGCGGCGGCCGCCTGGTCCGCGATCAGCTGGCCGAGCACGTGCATGCTGCGCACCGCCGCCTCGTAGCGATCCAGCGGAACCCGACGGACCTCCTGCAAGGCGTCGACGTACTCGTCGGCGTCGACGCCGATCTCGGCGGCGACGGCCCGCCGGCGGTCGACGTCGGCGGGCCCGTGCAGGACCTGCCCGACCAGGAAGTACCCGACGGCCTCCCCCTTGACCTCGATCGGGATCGCGGCGTCGTACAGGCCGTTCCAGCACTCGAAGATGGCCGGCCGGTGGTCGCGGCCGGCGCGCGCCATCGCCGACCGGTCGCAGGCGAGACAGCGCACCCCGCCCAGCGGCGTGCCGCGCGTCAGGTCCTCGCAGAACCGCTGCCGATGCGTGATCGAGGTCGCCGACGACCCGTCGGCGTTGACCGTCGTGGTCGGGAGGCCGAATGCCGAGGCGAAGGTGTCCTGGATCGACTGGATCGTGTCCACGTCGATCAGGTCGGTCAGCTTCCACCGCGACGGGGGCAGCGGCTCGGAGACGCCGTCCGCGACCGGGCCATCCAGGAACCGCAGGCGAGCGACGTCGGCCGCGTGGTGGGCCGCGGTCGCGTCAGTCATCCGGTCATCGCGACAGACGGTACCGCGTGACCCGTGTCACTCGGCTGAGAGCAGCCACCAGTAGGCGGGCTGCCCGCCGTCGGAGAGCTCGAACTCGATGCCGTCCGGCATCAGCGCGGCCACCTGGTCGGACCCGAGCGGAGCGCCGCGACCGGCGATCAGGGTCAGCAGCTCCGCACCGTTGGACGCCAGGTCGCCGAGCACCTTGCGCAGCGTCTCCGCCGGCTCACCCCAGGCGACCAGCTCCTCGTCGATGAAGCCGATCGCCTCGCCGGCGCGGAAGCGCGACTTGCCGTCGTCGCGCGCGGCCTCGGTGACCGCGCCGGTGCGGACGTTGTCCAGCGCGTCGTTCATCGCCGCCGCGTTCTCGTCCGCCGGCCGGTGGGCCTCGAGCGCGACCGCCGCGGCCAGGCCGGCCTGCTGCGAGCGCGAGGGCACGACGTGGACGACCTTGTCCGACAGGTCGGCGGCGCGCTCGGCCGCCATGCGGACGTTGGGCGAGTTCGGCAGCACCACGACCTCCTCGGCCGGCACGGAGTGGATCCCGGCCAGCAGCTCGTAGGTCGAGGGATTCAGCGTGCGCCCGCCGTCCAGCGGCGTCACCCCGAGCGAGCGGAACAGCTCAGCCATCCCGGTCCCGGACACGACCGCCAGGATGCCGCAGACGCTCGCGGTGTCGACGGACGCGAGGCGCTCCGCGCGCTCGGCGACCTGCTCGTGCATGTCGGCGACGTCGAGGTGGGAGATCGAGCCGTGCTCGGCGAAGATCGCCGTCGCGCGCTCCGGGTCGTCCGTGTGGACGTGGACCTTCAGCGTCGCGCGGTCGCCGACGACGAGGATCGAGTCGCCGATCTGCTCCAGCAGCGGGATGAAGTAGGAGCCGTCCAGCGCGTCGCCGGTGACGGCGAAGTTCGTGCAGTACTGGAACGTCGAGGACTCGTGCTGCGGGTGCGAGACGCGCGCCGGCACGTGATGGGCGAGTGGCGGCGGCGCGTGCCCCTGCAGCACGCCGAGACAGCCGGAGAGCACCACCAGCAGCCCGTAGGCGCCCGCGTCGACGACGCCGGACTGGCGCAGGATCGGCAGCAGCTCGGGCCCGCGCTTGAGCGAGTCCTCCCCCGCCTCGAGCGCGCGCAGGAGGATGTTGGCGATCAGGCGGTTCTGCAGTGCGCTGTCGCCCTCGCGGCCGAGCCGGCGCTCCTCGTGCGGCATGTGCGGGAGGTCGGTCGTCATACGGGCGGCCATCTCGCGCGCGACCGTGAGGATCGTGCCCTCGGCCGGGTTGCGCACGGAGCGGTAGGCATGCTCGGACGCGCGCGTGAGCGCCGCGGCCACGAGCTCCGGGTCCACGAGCTCGCCCGGCCGTGAGATCAGCTCCTCGGCGGCGCCGCGCACGAGCTGGGACAGGATCACGCCGGAGTTGCCGCGGGCGCCGAGCAGCGCCGCGCGGGCGACCGACTCGACGATCATGTCGCGGCCGACCTCGTCGATCGGGCCCTGGTCGGCGAGCCGGTTGAGCTCCTCCTGGACCGCGCGCATGGTCAGCACCATGTTGTCGCCGGTGTCGCCATCGGCGACCGGGAACACGTTGAGGTCGTTGATCTCCTGCCGGCGCGCCTCGAGGGCGGCGAGCGCGCCTTCGACGACGGCGCGGAAGCGGACGAGGCTTGGATCCAGGGGCTGCATCACCGCGCGACGATGCTAGCCCGTGCCGCGGCGGCGGGCGGGCGGAACCGTCCGCTGCGTGCGGGGAGACTTCGCGAGCGTGCGAGGTGAGCGAGGAGGCGGCTAGGCCTTGGTGACCTTGCCGGCCTTCAGGCAGCGCGTGCAGACGTACGCGCGCAGCGGAGCGCCCTTCTCCACGATCCGGACCTTTTGAAGGTTGGGATCGAACCGCCGCTTGGTGGCGACCATGGAGTGGGAGCGGCTCTGCCCGAAGGCGGGGCGCTTGCCGCAGGAATGACAGACTCGAGCCATGCGGCGGGCAAGTATAGGTGGTCGGGCCGTGGGGTAGCGTCGGGGGGATGCCGGCCCCCCTGGCCCCGTTTTCGCTGCCTGACCGTTACCGCCTCGAGGGCGGGATAGCGGCCGGTGGCATGGCTGCCGTGTACGCCGCCCACGACACGGTGCTCGACCGTCCCGTCGCCGTCAAGGTGCTCGCGGAGCACCTGAGCTCCGACGAGGCCGCGCGGCGCCGCTTCCAGCGCGAGGCGCGGGCCGCGGCCGCCCTGTCCTCCCACGCGGCGGTGGTGACGATCTTCGACGTCGGCGAGCACGGCGGCCGCTCGTTCATCGTCATGGAGCGCCGGACCGGCGGCACGCTCGGCGAGCAGATCACTAGCGGCCCGATCGCGCCCGACCGCGCCCTGGGCTGGCTGCGGGCGACCGCCGAGGCGCTCGACGCGGCGCACGGCCGCGGGGTCGTGCACCGCGACATCAAGCCGGCCAACCTGCTGCTCGACGAGCACGACCGCGTGGCGGTCGCCGACTTCGGGATCGCCCGCCTGGCCTGGGAGACTGAGCAGGTGACCCAGACCGGCCAGGTGCTCGGCACGGCCGCCTACATCTCCCCTGAGCAGGCGATGGGCGAGCCGGCCACCGCCGCCTCGGACCGCTACTCGCTGGCGGCCGTCGCCTACGAGCTGCTGTCGGGCACCAAGCCGTTCGAGGGGCCGCACTTCGCCGCCCAGGCGCGTGCGCACATCGAGGACCCGGTGCCGCCGGCATCCGAGCGCAACCCACGGCTGCCGCGCGAGGTCGACGCCGTGCTGCGCCGCGGGATGGCCAAGGAGCCGGCCGACCGCTGGCCGTCGGCGACCGCGTTCGTGGACGCGCTGGGCGACGCGCTGGTGCCCGAGCCGACCGAGCGCACCCGGGCGCTGCCGGCGACCGCCGTCGCGCCGCCGCCGCCACCCGGGCAGCGGCCTCCCGCCCCGCCGGCGCGCGGCGACCGGCGCTCGTTCCCCGCCGCGCTGCTCGCCGCCGCGGCGCTGATCCTCGTCGCCATCGCCGCGGCGGCGATCGCGCTCGGCGGCGGGAACGACGGCAAGGACCGGTCCGCCGCCACGCCGACGCCGACGGCCGGCAAGACCGCCAAGGCCCAGCAGACGCCGCACGCCACCGCGACGTCGACCGCGACGGCGGCGGCGACCCAGACGGCGGCGCCGACCCAGACCGCCGCCGGGCCCTCCGGGAGCGATCCCGCGGCGCTCAATGACGCCGGCTACAAGCTCCTCCAGGCGGGCGACTCCAAGGGCTCGATCCCGTACTTCAAGAAGGCCGTCGACGGCTGCGGGAGCTCGACGGCGCTGGCGTGCGCCTATGCGCTGTTCAATCTCGGCGCCGCCCTGAACCGCTCGGGCGACCCCGCCTCGGCGATCCCCTACCTGCAGCAGCGCCTCCAGCGCTTCCCGGACAACCAGCCCGACGTCGTGCAGAAGGAGCTCGATTCGGCCTGCGCCGCCGCCGGCCAGGACTGCGGCGGCAGCGGCGCCGGCGCGGGCAAGAAGGCCCACGGCAAGGCCAAGGGCAAGAAGGGCTAGGCGACCGCGGCCTTGATGCGGGCGACGGCCAGCACGGCCTCGGCCGCATGCGCGCCCGAGTCGCGCTTGCCCTCCCCCGAGCGGGCGAGCGCCTGCTCGTAGGTGTCGACGGTCAGCACGCCGAACCCGCACGGCACGCCGGTCTCGAGCTGCACCTGCTGGATCCCGCGGGCCGCCTCCGCGCACACGAAGTCGTAGTGGTCGGTCTCCCCGCGGATGACCGCGCCGAGGCAGATCACGCCCGCGTAGGAGCCGGTCTCCGCCAGCACCTTCGCGGCCATCGGCAGCTCGAACGCGCCCGGGACGTCGAACACCTCCGCCGCCTCGGCGCCGGAGGCCGTCAGCGCCCGCTGGGCGCCGGCCACGAGCCGGTCGGCGAGGTCCTCGTAGAAGCGGGCGACGACGATCGCGTAGCGGCTAGCGCTCGTCACGCCGGTGCTCCTCGGCCACCATCTCCTCGTCGAGCGGCAGCGCCTGGTGGTGGATCGAGTGGCCGAGGCGGTCACGCTTGGCGGCCAGGTAGCGCTCGTTGTGCGGGTTGGGGGCGTGCACGATCGGCACCTGCTCGGTCACCGACAGCCCGTAGCCCTCGAGGCCGCGGATCTTCTTCGGGTTGTTGGTGAGGATGCGGATGCTCGACAGGCCGAGGTCGCCCAGGATCTGCGCGCCGATGCCGTAGTCGCGCAGGTCGACCGGCAGGCCGAGCCGCAGGTTCGCGTCCACGGTGTCATAGCCCTCGTCCTGCAGGTTGTATGCCTTGAGCTTGTTGAGCAGGCCGATCCCCCGGCCCTCCTGGGCGAGGTAGAGCAGGACGCCGCGGCCCTCGCGCTCGATCTGCGCCAGCGCCGACTCGAGCTGCTCGCCGCAGTCGCAGCGCAGCGAGTGGAAGACGTCGCCGGTGAGGCACTCGGAGTGGACGCGCACGAGCACGTCCTCCCTGCCCGCGACCTCCCCCTTGACCATCGCGACGTGGTGCTTGTCGTCCACCAGCGAGCGGTAGCCGACGGCGCGGAACTCGCCGTACGCGGTCGGCAGGTTGGTCTCCACCACGCGCTCGATCAGCTTGTCGTGGCGGCGGCGGTAGGCGACCAGGTCGGCGATCGTGATCAGCTTGAGCCCGTGCCGGCGGGTGTAGTCGATCAGGTCGGGCACGCGCGCCATCGAGCCGTCGTCGTTCTGGATCTCGCAGATCACGCCGGCCGGCGTGAGGCCGGCCAGGCGCGCGAGGTCGATCGACGCCTCGGTGTGGCCGACGCGCTCGAGCACGCCGCCGTCCTTGGCCTTCAGCGGGAACACGTGCCCGCCGTGGATCAGGTCGTGGGGCCGCGTGCTGCGCGCGATCGCGACCTGCACGGTGTGCGCGCGCTCGGCGGCGCTGATGCCGGTGGTCGTCCCCTCGCGGGCGTCGATCGAGACCGTGAACGCCGTCTTGAGCGGGTCCTCGTTCTTCGCGGCCATCAGGTCCAGGCCGAGCTCGTCGCAGCGCTCGGCCGTCAGCGCCAGGCAGATCAGCCCGCGCGCCTCCTTGGCCATGAAGTTGATCGTCTCGGGCGTCGCGAACTGCGCGGCCAGGACGAGGTCGCCCTCGTTCTCGCGATCCTCGTCGTCGCAGACGACGACCATCCGGCCGGCGCGGATGTCCTCGATCGCGTCCTCGATGGACGAGAAGGTCGCGGTGTGGGTGCTCATGGGCGGTTGACCAGCCTCTCTACGTATTTGGCGAGCACGTCGACCTCCAGGTTGACCTGCTCCCCCGGCGCCGTGCGGCCGAGCGTCGTGCGCTCCAGCGTCTCCGGGATCAGCGAGACCTCGAATCCGCGCTCGTCGAGCGCGGACACGGTCAGCGACACGCCGTCGATCGCGATCGAGCCCTTCTCGACCACGTACCGCAGCAGTCCCTGGTCGTCGGGCTCGACCCGCACCCGGCGGGCGAAGCCGTCCTCCTGAACCCCCGCCACCCGGCCGGTCCCGTCCACGTGTCCCTGCACCACGTGCCCGCCGAGGCGGTCGGCGGGCCGCAGCGGCAGCTCGAGGTTCACCACGTCGCGGTTCTCGCGCAGCGACGAGCGGGCGACGGTCTCGTTCATCACGTCGGCGATGAACGCCGAGTCGAGCACCTCGACCGCGGTCAGGCACACGCCGTTGACGGCCACCGAGTCCCCGGGGCTGATCTCCGGAGCCAGCGCGGTGCCGATCCGCAGGCGCACGCCCTCGCCGGTCGACTCGACCGCCTGCACCTCTCCGAGATCCATGACAAGGCCCGTGAACACGGTCCTCACCACTCTTTCATGCGGGCTTCGAGCAGCACGTCGTCGCCGATCCGCTCGACGGACAGCGACAGCGCGCGGACGGCGTCGGCGATCCGCTCGGCCCCCTCGCCCTCGATCGGGTCGCGCGCGTTGCCGCCCCCGAGCACGACCGGCGCGATGAACAGCGCCACGCAGTCCACCTCGCCCGCGTCCAGGAAGGCGCCGGCCAGGTGGGGGCCGCCCTCGAGCAGGATCGAGGTGATGCCTGAGGCGCCGAGCTGGTCGAGCGCGGAGCGCACGCGGGCGGGCTCGTTCTCGCCCGTGGCCACGATCACCTCGGCGCCGGCGACCTCGAGCGCATCCGTCGCGGTGCGCGGGGCTGCGCGGCCGACCACGACGGTCAGCGGCACCTCGTGCGCGCCGCGCACCAGGACCGAGTGCAGCGGCAGCCGGCCCTCGGAGTCGAAGACCACGCGGCGCGGCTGGCGCTCGACGCCGTCGATCCGGGCGGTCAGCTGCGGATCGTCGGCCAGCGCGGTCCCGATCCCGACCACGACCGCGTCCGCCTCGGCGCGCCAGGCGTGCGCGCGGGCCCGCGAGTCCTCGCCCGAGATCCACTTGGAGTCCCCGGTCCGGGTCGCGACCTTGCCGTCGAGCGTCATCGCCGACTTGAAGCGCACGTGCGGGCGCCCGGTGCGGGTGTGCTTGCGGAACGGCTGGTTCAGCCGGCGGGCGCGGGCGGCCAGCTCGCCCTCGGCGAACAGCACCTCGATGCCCTCGTCGCGCAGGATCCCGGGGCCGCGGCCGGAGGCGTGCTTGGACGGGTCCTCGGACGCGATCACGACGCGGGCGATCCCCGCCTCGACGATCGCGTCGGTGCACGGCGGCGTGCGACCGTGGTGGCAGCACGGCTCCAGCGACACATAGATCGTCGCGCCGGCGGTGTCGGCGCCGGCGCAGGCGGCCAGCGCCTCGCGCTCGGCGTGCAGCGCGCCGGCGCGCGTGTGCCAGCCCTCGCCGAGCACCTCGCCGTCGGCGACGACGACCGCGCCGACGAGCGGGTTGGGCGAGGTCCGCCCGCGCCCGCGCTCGGCCAGGTCGACGGCACGGGCCAGGTGCGCGAGGTCGGTATCCAGCAGCGTCGGCAAGGACCGCTCAGGATACGCCGCAGCGGTTGCCCCGCAGCCGATAGATCACGATCTTCGGTCCCGGCCGCGTGTAGCCGAGCGGCCGGTAGTTGAAGGAGTCGTCGAACGAGAACGCCGGCTCGTCGGTGCCGCGGCGCAGCGGGCTGATCGTGAACACGACCCGCCCGACCTCGCGCAGCCGGCGGTAGTAGCGGATCGCATACGGCGCCTGGCGTGGCTCCACGGCCGACCGCCCGTACTGGGTGGACCCCGTGATCACCCAGCAGAAGCCGCCGCGGGTGTAGGAGCCGACCAGGTCGGGGCGCAGCGTGCGCTCGTAGTCCTCGAGCTTGACGGTGCTCAGCAGGGTCTTGTGCCCGGACGGCGAGATCGCGAAGTGCGAGCCCGGGCGCTTGAGCCAGCGGGCGCCGTTCGGAGTCCGCGGACTCGGATCGCCCGGATCGGTCACCCACGGGTCGGGCGTGATCGGCTCCAGCACGACCTTCGAGCCCTCCGGGATGTGGCGCACCATCCAGGCGCGGGCGAGCGCGCGGGTGTCGCTGCGGGCGAGCACCTGGTCGTTGTGGACGGCGTAGACCAAGCCCTGGATGCCCAGCAGCAGCGCGGCGATCGCCGCCGGCGCCCACGCCGGGAGGCGCGGGAGCCGCGACAGCGCTTCGACGGCGGCCCACGCGGCGAGCAGGATCACGACGGGGTAGATCGGCAGCAGCCAGCGCGCGAAGAAGCGGTCCTGCAGCCCCATGAATGCCAGGTAGAGCAGCGGCATCGGGACGAGCACCGCCGCCAGCCGCCGGTCGCGGATGGTGAGCCAGATCGCGCCGCCGAGCGCCGCCAAGGCGGGCACGATCCCGAGCCCCCAGGCGAGCGTCCCGGCGTAGTAGGTGAGCCCGTGCTGGTCGCTCAGGCCGAGCTTGCCACCGCCGTCCGAGCTGGCGGCCGACTGGTCTTGCAGGCCGAGCCGGAACTGGTGGAAGTCCAGCACCGCGTACGGGTTGGCGACCAGGAACGCGGCCAGCGAGATGGCGCCCGCCAGGACGAGGTCGCGCAGCCGGCGTCCGGGCGAGCCGGGCCCGACCAGCGCGGCCCCCAGCAGCGGGACGACCACGATCCCGGCCGTGTACTTCGTGGCCGTCGCCAGGCCCACGCCGATCCCGGCCAGCACGTAGTCGCGCGTCCGGCCGCGCCGGTAGACGCCGGCCGTCCCGAGCAGCGACAGGCACACGGGCGCGAGCGTCGGCGAGTCGTTGAGCGCGAAGTGGCCGTAGTGGACCGGGAGGAAGGCGACCGCCAGCAGCCCCGCCGCGACCAGCGCGACGCGGCGGTCGAACAGCCGCACCGCCGCCCACGCCAGCAGCCCGGCGGCGGCGGTGCCCAGCAGCGCGCTCAGCGCGCGGGCGAGCGCGAAGACCGGCGTCGGGTCGGCGGCGAACTGCTCGCGCACGCCGGTCCCGCCCCAGCGCAGCCAGAACGCGGCGTGCAGCAGGTACGTGAACGCGGGCGGGTTGATGAAGTAGCCCGGGTCGTACGAGTGGTCGAACATCCCGATCGCCCGCGGCACGAAGTGCGAGCCCTCGTCGACGTTGTAGAGGAACGGCAACCCGCTCCGCAGCCCCCAGATCCGCAGCAGGAACGCCGCCAGCAGGACCAGCCCGAGGCCGAGCAGGAACGGCCGCTTGTCAGCAGCGCGCATAGGCGGCGTAGTACGCGGTCCGTGCCACCAGCCGCCAGCCCGCGGGCGGCAGCTCGATCGTGGCCGGGTCGAGATCGTTCGTGTACGCCTGCTTGAAGATCGCGAAGCGCCCGAGCACGAACAGCTGGACGCCCTTGCGCTGCGGGCGCTCCGGATACGCCTTCGACGCCACCTGCGCCCGCGCCCAGACGCGCTCGAAGGGGAGGTCGGCGAGCCAGCGCGAGTCGGGCACCAGCTTGTGGTTGGGCACCGTCAGCGGGCCGCAGCGCAGGTCGCGGCGCACCGCCGGGGTGTCGAGGATCTTCGACAGCGCCACGTGCGCGTCGCCGCGGAAGGTCAGCTCGTTGTCGAAGTGCCCGAGGTCGAGGTGCAGCGCGGTCAGCACGACCACGAACACGACCCCGGCGGTGGCTGCGCCCGCCCAGACGCGGCGCAGGCGCGTCCCCGGCTCGAGCAGCGTCCAGCCGCCGACCGCCACCGCCGCGAAGATCAGCACCGCCAGCGCCGCCACGACGAGGTAGCGCTCGATGATCGACAGCCCGGCGATCCCGATCGCCACGAACGTCCCGATCCCGGACAGCAGCAGCAGGCCGGGCCAGACGACGCGCTTTGGCACCAGCAGGACCGACGCGAACAGACCTGCCAGCGCGGCGATCAGCACGGGCGGCTTGACGATGTCGGCCAGGAACGCCGGGATCGCCGCCGGCAGCTCGCCGAGCGTCTTGGCCCGCCCGAGGACCTCGGCCGAGTCGCTCGTGTAGTGGAGGCTGAACAGCGGGTCGCCCGTCACGATCCCGTCCACCAGGCACCAGCCGACCGGCGCGATCGCCGCCCAGGCCAGCCACTTCGCCCGCTCCGGCCAGGTCGCCTTCCAGCTCATCCACAGGAAGTACAGGCCGGAGAGCAGCCACGCCTCGGGCCGCAGCAGCCCGGCCAGCGCGAGCAGCGCGAACACCGGCGCACCACGCCGCGGGCGCGCCGCCTCCAGCGCGACCGCCCAGACGATCAGCGCCAGGTATGGGATGTCGATGTAGCCGCGGGCCGCGAGGAACCCGAAGTCGAACCGGCTCAGCACCAGCACCGCCGCGACCGCGCCCACCAGCGGCGTGAACGCGAGCCGGCCGACGCGGTACACGCCCGCCACCAGCGCGAGATAGGACGCGAGGATCGCGACGATCCAGACCCGGTCGGCCGAGTGGCCGAACGGCTGCAGGATCACGCCCGCGAGGATCGCCAGCGGGTGCTCGGTCGGCAGCCGGAAGCCCTCGAAGTGCGGCAGGTGCCCGTGCACGATCTCGCGCCCCCACAGCAGCGAGTAGTACGAGTCGTAGTTCGGATAGGTCGGGTAGACCAGGGTGCCGACGAGCGTCGCGACGCACAGCAGCGCGAACGCGATCGCCGCCCACCGCTCGACGCCGGGCTTCATCGCGCGGGAGCGTATTGGCACGACCTCGCCGTAACCCCGCAGGCCAACGCCACGGGGGCTCCGCCCCCTCGCTCGCCTCGAAGGCTCGCTCCCGCGTGTGCCGGGTAGTCTGACGGGGCGCCGTGAAGCTCATCATCCAGATCCCCTGCCTCAACGAGGAGGACACCCTCCCCGTCACCCTGCGCGGCCTCCCGCGCGAGGTCGCCGGCTTCGAGGAGGTCGAGTGGCTCGTCATCGACGACGGCTCGACCGACAACACCGTCGAGGTCGCCAAGGCGCTCGGCGTCGACCACATCGTCCGGCTCACGAACAACAAGGGCCTCGCCTCCGGCTTTCAGGCCGGCCTCGACGCGGCGCTCAAGCTCGGCGCCGACGTGATCGTCAACACGGACGCCGACAACCAGTACGACGCCCGCGACATCCCCAAGCTCGTCGAGCCGATCTTGGCCGGCCGCGCCGACATGGTCGTCGGCGACCGCCAGGTCCAGACGATCGAGCACTTCTCGCCGCTCAAGAAGGCGCTGCAGCGGCTCGGCTCGTGGGTCGTGCGCCAGGCCTCCTCCACCGACGTGCCCGACACGACGTCCGGCTTCCGCGCCTACAACCGCGAGGCGGCGCTGTCGCTGCAGGTCGTCTCGAAGTTCACTTACACGCTCGAGACGATCATCCAGGCCGGCAAGCTCACCGTCGCGGTCGACCACGTCCCGGTCAACACCAACGCGCAGATGCGCGAGTCGCGGCTGTTCCCGTCGATGTGGTCCTACGTGCGCCGCAACGGCGTCTCGATCTTCCGCATCTACACGATGTACGAGCCGCTGAAGGTGTTCATGATGGCGGCCGGGCTGATGTTCCTGATCGCCGCCGCGGTCTGGCTGCGCTTCCTGGTCGCGTTCGTGCAGGGCGAGGGCGGCGGCCACGTCCAGTCGCTGATCCTCGGCGCGGTGCTCTTCAACGCCGCCATGGTGCTGGCCGCGATGGGCGTGCTCGGCGACCTGCTCTCCGGCCAGCGGATCATGCTCCAGCGGGTGTTCGAGCGCGTGCGCCGCGTCGAGCTCGAGCTCGGCGTCGAGCCCTCGCACTACGAGCCGGGTGACCCCAGCCGCGCCGGGCATCTCCCGACCACGGGCGCGCACGCCGCGCCGCACCGCGGCCGGACCGAGGAGCACGAGGCCGTGAAGCTTTGAGCGTGACCCGCGACGCCGAAGGCACGGTCACCGGCAACACCTACGACAAGTACGGCTCGACCAACCCGGTCGTCAAGCGCCTGATGGCGGGCTTCGAGTCGACGCTGGACGAGCTGTTCACGAAGGCCGACCCGCGGTCGCTGCTCGACGTCGGCTGCGGCGAGGGGGTGCTCACCCACCGGTGGGCGCAGCGCCTCGGCGAGCGCCGGATCGTCGGGATCGACCTCGAGGATCCGGTCATCCAAGCCGAGTGGGAGACCCGCCGCGCCCCCAACCTCGAGTACCGGGTGATGAAGGCCGAGCAGCTGCCGTTCGCCGACGGCGAGTTCGACGTCGCCACCGCGATCGAGGTGCTCGAGCACGTGCCGGACCCGGCGCACACGGTCGCCGAGATGGCGCGCGTGGCGAGCGGTCACCTGCTCGTCTCGGTCCCGCGCGAGCCGCTGTGGCGCGCGGTCAACATGGCCCGCGGCGCCTACCTGAAGGACCTCGGCAACACGCCGGGGCACCTCAACCACTGGTCCAAGCGCGCGTTCGTCGAGCTGCTGTCGCGCCACGGCGAGGTCGTCGAGGCGCGCTCGCCGTTCCCGTGGACCATGCTGCTCGTCCGGTTGTAACTTGGCCGAACGGCGGAGGAGTGCCGGCTACGGCGCCGGCGCGCGCCTGCTGTCGGCCGGCATCGCGCTGACCGGCGTCGTCACCTTCGCCTACTTCTCGGTCGCGTCCTACGTCCTGGGCGACGTCGACTACAAGCAGGTCTCGCTGCTGTGGTCGGTCCTGTTCGTGACCGTGACGGTGATCTACCGGCCGATCGAGCAGCTGCTCTCGCGCACGATCGCCGATCGCCGCGCCCGCGGCCTGGAGACCGGCCACCCGCTGCGCACCCCGCTGCTGCTGCAGGGGGCGTTCGCCGCCGCCGCGCTCGGGCTCGGGCTCGCCCTGCACGGCCCGCTCGTCCACGACCTGTTCGACGGCGACAGCGCCATGTACTGGATCCTGCTGGCCGGCGTCGCGTTCTATGCGGCGTCGTACTTCGCCCGCGGCTGGCTCGCCGGCCACCAGTGGTTCGCGCTCTACGGCGGGCTCGTGTTCATGGAGTCCGCGTCGCGGCTGCTGTTCGCGCTGGCGGTCGCGGTCGGGATCGCCCACGGGCAGACCGCGGTCGCGCTGGGGATGGCGGCCGCGCCGCTGGTCTCGCTCGTCGTCGTGCCGTTCGCGTTCTCGCGCCACCGGGGCGCCGCTCGCTCTGCAGCGCCGCGGCGGACGAAGGACGACGACCTCGCGCTGGCCCGCGGCGGGCGCTTCGCGGTCGCCGTGCTGGTGGTGATGCTGGCCGAGCAGACGCTGATCAACGGCGCCGTGCTGACGGTCAACGCGACGGCCGCCAACGCCGCGGCCGCCGGCTTCGTCTTCAACGCGCTGCTGATCGCCCGCGCGCCGCTGCAGCTCTTCCAGGCCATCCAGGGCTCGCTGCTCCCCCACCTCGCCGGCCTGAACGCCACCGAGGCGGGCGCGGGCGAGTTCCGGCGTGCGATCCGCATCACGATCCTCGCCATCGCCGCGTTCGCCGGCGCCTGCGCGATCGGACTGCTGGCGATCGGCCCGTGGGTCATGGGGATCCTGTTCGACGTCTCGATCAGCTACGGGCGCTTCGGGCTCGCGCTGGTCGCCGTCGGCATGGGATTGCACCTCGCGGCCGGGACGCTCAACCAGGCCGCGCTCGCCCGCGACCACGCCGCCGCGGCGGCCGTCTGCTGGCTCGCGGCGGCCGGCCTGTTCCTCGCCTGGATGCTGTCGGGGATCGTCGGCTCGCAGCTGCTGCGGGCCGAGGTCGGCTACGCCGGCGCCACAGCGGTCCTGTGCGCGCTGCTGGCCGTGGTCTACCTGCGCAAGCCGCCCGCCCCCGTCCGCGCGGCCGCGCGGCCGGCAGCCTGAACGATCCCCGTTCCGGGTATCCGCCGCGCCGTGCCAGCCGCCGGGCAGTTCTCCATCGCGCTCCAGGCCTCCGGCCCCGTCGTGGTCCTCGTGGCCGCGGGCGAGGTCGACGCCCACACCGTCAACGACCTGGGCGCGGCGTTCGAGTCCGTGGTCACGGAGCATGACCGCCACGTCGTGATCGACGCCGCCGGGATCACGTTCATCGACTCCACGGGCATCACCGCGCTCGTGGCCGGGATGCGCCGGCTGAACCGCTCGCGCCGGCGGCTCGCGCTCGCCTGCGCGCCCGGCTCACCGCTCGGCCGGGCGCTGGCGATGACCGGCCTCGACCGGTCCTTCGAGGTCCATCCGACGGCCGAGGCCGCCATCGGCGCGCTTTCGGCCGCCCCGCTGCTTGGGCGCTGATGGCCGCCGCGCTTCGACGTCAGTCGGCGTCGGGGCGGCGGCGCGCGCGCTTGCGCTCGCCCTGCCGGCGCTTGCTGTCGAGCCGGCGCTCGCGCGAGGCGCGGGTCGGCCGCGTCGCCTGCCGCGTGCGCCGCACCTTGAGCGCGCCGGCCAGCCGGGACTCCAGGCGTTCGAGCGCGAGCTCGCGGTTGCGCGCCTGCGAGCGCGCGTCCTGCGCGGAGGCCCGCACGACCGGTCCGCAGCGCGCGGCGACGCGGCGCTTCTGCGCGTCGTCGAGCACGCTCGACGCGCCGACGTCGAAGCTCGCCTCGACGCGCGACTCGGTCACGTTGGCGTGCTGACCACCCGGCCCCGACGATCGCGATACGCGCAGCACCACCTCCGACAGCGGGACGACGAGTCCCGGCAGCGGGCGCAGATCCTGGCGGGCGGGCATGACCGGATTAAGCCTACGTTGACGTTCATTGGAGACCGGCGCACCGATCCACACTGCTGGGTACCTTGCCTGGTGCGGATGGGGGTCAAGGCTGGGAGCAGGGGCACGTGAACGGCGCGCGACGGATTGTCGCGGTCCTCGCCGTGCTCGTCGTCGCGGTCGCGCTGGCCGTGCTCCTGCTGGGCGGCGGCTCCGACTACACGGTCAAGCTGCGGCTCGACAACGCCAGCCAGCTCGTCAAGGGCAACCTCGTCCAGGTCGCGGGCGCCACCGTGGGCAAGGTCAAGCAGATCGGCCTCACGCCCGACAGCCAGGCGATCGTGACGATCTCGGTCAGCGGCGACTACTCGCCGCTCAAGCAGGGCACGCAGGCCGTCGTCCGCCAGGCGTCGCTGTCCGGCGTCGCCAACCGCTACATCGACCTCCAGCAGGGCCCGATGGACGCCAAGGCGATCCCGAACGGCGCGACGCTGCCGGCCTCGAGCACCGAGTCCGCGGTCGATCTCGACCAGCTGTTCGGCATCTTCGACCCGAAGGTGCGCGCCGACGGCCGGACGGTCATCAAGGGCTTCGCGGACATGACCGACGGCCACACCCAGGCCGCCAACGACGCGATCCACTACCTCAACCCGATCCTGTCGTCGTCCTCGCGGCTGTTCTCCGAGCTCGACCGCAACGACCCGTTGCTCGAGCGCTTCGTCGTGCAGACGAGCCGCCTGGTCACCGACGCGGCGGCCAAGCAGGACGACCTGGCCGGCCTGGTCTCGAACTTCGGCCAGGTCTCGACCGCGCTCGCCAACCAGGACACGAACCTCGCCTCGGCGATCCACCAGCTGCCCGAGTTCCTGCGCAAGTCGAACTCGACGTTCGTCAACCTGCGCGCCACGCTCGACGACCTGGACCCGCTGGTGTCGGCGTCCAAGCCGGTGGTCCGCAAGCTGCGCCCGCTGCTCGCCGACCTGCGCCCGTTCGCCCGCGACGCGCGGCCGACGTTCCGCGACCTGGCCCGCACGATCCAGCGACCGGGCAAGGGCAACGACCTGGTCGAGCTGCTGAAGGCGCAGCCGAACCTGGCCAAGGCGGCACTCGACAAGCGCCAGGTCAACGGCGCCACCCGCCGCGGCGCATTCCCCGAGCTCGTCGACTCGCTGACCAAGAGCGCGCCCGAGCTGGCGTTCTTCCGGCCCTACGCGCCCGAGCTGACCGGCTGGTTCGACGACTTCTCGACCTCGGGCGACTACGACGCGCTCGGCTCGTTCTCGCGCGCCGGCCTGGCGCTCAGCGCGTTCACGTTCACGCCCGCCGGCAACCTGGTGCCGATCCCGCCGGCGCTGCGCGACGACGTCCTCGCGGCCGGCGCCAAGCTCGGCCGCAACAACCGCTGTCCGGGCTCGAACGAGCGCGACCCCGGCGACGGATCGACGACCTACAAGCCGACGGCCGACTTCAACTGCGACGCGTCGATCAAGCCGGTGGGCCCGTGAGGCGCGCGGCCATCATCACCGCGGTCGCGGTCTTCGTGATCGGCGGCACCATCGCGCTCCTCGGCGCGGGCGGCTCCGCCGGCGGCAAGACGTACAAGATCGTCTTCGACAACGCGTTCGGCCTCGTCAACGGCGCGGACTTCAAGGTCGGCGGCGTCCCGGTCGGCACGATCAAGGACCTCGACGTCTCACGCAAGGACGCCCGCGCGCTGGTCACCGTCGAGGTCACGAAGGCCCAGGGCTTCGGCGCGCTGCGCTCCGACGCGCACTGCACGGTCGCCCCGCAGTCGCTGATCGGCGAGTACTTCGTCGACTGCCAGCCGGGCACGAAGGGCAAGGTGCTCGCCGGCGGCGCGCACATCCCGGTCACGAACACCGAGTCGCCGATCCCGCCCGACCTCGTGCTCAACGTCATGCGGATGCCGCAGCGCGAGCGCTTCTCGATCATCCTGGGCGAGCTCGGCGCCGGCCTCGCCGCCCGCGGCGACGACCTCAACGCCACGATCCGGCGCGCGCTGCCCGCCGTCTCGAGCACCAACAAGGTGCTCAAGATCCTGGCCGACAACCGCCGCACGCTGACGGACCTGAGCCGCAACTCGGGAACGGTCCTCAAGGTGCTCGGCCAGCGCAGCCAGGACGTCGGACGCTTCGTCGTCAACGCCAAGGACACCGCCGAGGCGACGGCCGCCCGGCGCGCCCAGCTCGCCGACACGTTCCGCCGCTTCCCCGGCTTCCTGGACCAGCTGACGCCGACGATGACCGACCTCGGCACGGCAGCGCGGCTGCAGACCCCGGCGCTGGCCGACCTGCGCGCCGCCTCCGGCAACGTGCGCAGCCTGCTGTCCACCCTGCAGCCGTTCTCGAACGCGCTGAAGCCGGCGACGACCTCGCTCGGCGACACGTCGAAGGTCGGCCGCACGGCGGCGAAGGCCAGCCAGAGCCTGATCGCGCGCCTCGCCACGCTGGGCGGCTCGACCGGCGAGCCGGCGAAGAACCTGGCGATGATCCTGAGCAACCTCGACGACCGCTCGCACGCGATCGAGCCGGATCCGAACTCGCCCGGCGGCAAGGGCTACACCGGCCTCGAGGCGCCGCTGCAGTACATCTTCGATCAGTCGCTGGCGGTCAACATCTTCGACCAGCGCGGCTACTCGCTGAAGCTCGACATCCTGCCGGACCAGTGCTCGAACTACACGACGGCCGACGACGTCAAGAAGGACGCGGCCTCGATGCAGCGCTACAAGGACTGCAACCAGGCGCTCGGCCCGAACCAGCCCGGTATCACGACGCCGGACCCGAGCCCGCCGATGACGGCGACGATGCGGAGCACCAGCACGCGCAAGCGCTCCGGGTCGAGCAAGCAGGGCGGCTCCGGCAACCAACCGCAGAACTCGGCGCCCGGCTCCTCCACGCCCGCCCCGCCGGCGACGCCGGCGCCGAACGTCCCCGGCCTGCCGCCCGTCCAGCAGTTGCTCGACCAGCTGCCGAAGCTGCTGCCCCCGGTGAAGCCGGTGCTCGGCGGCTCCAAGACCGCCAGCCCGACGCCGACGCCCTCCGGGCAGTCGGCTCAGGACCTCCTCGACTTCCTGCTCTCGCCATGAGACGACGGACGACAGGCGCCGTGCTGGCCAACCCCGTGCTCGTGGGCGCGGTGACCGTGCTCGTGGTCGTGGTGGCCGTGTTTCTCGCCTACAACGCCAACAACGGCCTCCCGTTCGTGCCGACCTTCCAGCTGAAGGCCAACGTGCCCAACGGCGCGCAGCTGGTGCCTGGCAACGACGTCCGCGAGGGCGGCCACCGGATCGGCGTCGTGTCGGCGATCACCCCGCGCACGGACGCCAAGACCGGCGCGGTCGGCGCGACGCTCGAGCTCAAGCTCGACGCGAACGCCGCGCCGATCCCGGCCGACACGTCGATCCGCATCCGGCCGCGGTCGGCGCTCGGACTCAAGTACGTCGAGCTCGAGCGCGGAACCTCGAAGGACACGCTCGCCGACGGGTCCTCGATCACGGTCGGCGAGCAGGCGCTCGCCCCGGAGCTGCAGCAGTTCTTCAACATCTTCGACGCCAAGACGCGCGAGAACTCGCAGAAGAACCTGATCGGCTTCGGCGACGCGTTCGCGTTCCGCGGCGCCGCGATCAACAACGCGATCGCGAACTTCCCGCGCTTCCTCAAGGACGCCGTGCCGGTGATGGACACGCTGTCGGCGCCGGACACCCAGCTCGCGCGCTTCTTCTCCGAGCTCGGCGACGCCGCGCGCATCTCGGCGCCGGTCGCGCAGCAGATGGCCGACGGCTTCGGCTACGGCGCGGACACGTTCGGCGCGCTGTCGGGCGACCCGCAGGCGCTGCAGCAGACGATCGCGGACTCCCCCGCGACGCTGGCGGTGGGGACGACCGCGCTGCGCAACTCGCGCCCGTTCCTGCACTCGCTGGCCAACGTGTCCGCCGACCTCCGCGGCGCCGCCGCCGAGTTGCGCCGCTCCTCGCCGGCGATCACCGCCGCGCTGCGCACCGGCGTCAAGCCGCTGCAGGACCTGCCGGCGCTCAACCGCCGCCTGACCGGCTCCTTCAATGCGCTGACCACGCTCGGGACCTCGCCCGGCGCGACCACGGGCGTCGGCGGGCTGAGCGAGACGATGGGCCTGCTGAAGCCGCTCACGCGCTACCTCGGCCCGTACCAGACGGTCTGCAACTACTGGAACTACTCCTGGACGCTGCTGGCCGACCACATCTCCGACTCCGACCAGACCGGCACCGTCGAGCGGATCCGGGTCAAGCAGCCGTCGAACGACCAGAACCAGCCGCTGGGGTCGTTCGGCCAGGCGTTCCCGATCCCGACGCTGCACGCCCAGATCTACGGCGGCGCCGTCGACAACCAGGGCAACGCCGACTGCGAGACCGGCCAGCGCGGGTTCCCGCGCCACCTCGCCGCGGGCATCGACGACAACTTCCCGATCGCGGGCGACTCGATCACCCCGGGCAACCAGGGCCCGACGTACACCGGCCAGCCACGGGTGCCGGCCGGCGAGACGTTCGCGTCCGCGCCCGAGGGCTCCCCCGCGATCCGGTTCTCCGAGGTGCAGAAGTGAAGCGCCGCGGCGGGGTGGCCCCGTTCAAGGTCGGCGCGATCGCGCTGGTGATCATCGTCGTGGGCTGCTACCTGGGCTTCACGAAGCAGATCCCGTTCCAGCCCTCGTTCGAGATCAAGGCCGCATTCAGGTCCTCGAACAACATCAAGAAGAACTCACCCGTGCGGATCGCCGGGGTCGAGGTCGGGCGGGTCACGGACGTCCAGCCGACGGCCAAGGGCGCCGACTCGGCGGTCGTGACGATGAAGATCAAGGACATGGGCCGCCCGATCCACACGGACGCGACGGCCAAGATCCGCCCGCGCATCTTCCTCGAGGGCAACTTCTTCGTCGACCTCACCGCCGGCTCGGCGGGCAAGCCCGAGCTCGGCAACGGGGACACGATCCCGATCACGCAGACCGCCACCCCGGTCCAGTTCGACGAGGTGCTCAAGGCGCTCAAGGCGCCGACCCGCGCCGCCACCCAGAAGACGCTGGGCGAGCTGGCCAAGGCGTACAAGGCCGGCTTCGCGACGTCGTTCAACCACTCGCTGGAGGACCAGGCGCCGGCGTTCAAGTACTCCTCGATCGTGCTCGAGGCGCTGCTCGGCCGCCAGCCGCACGACCTCTCCCACATCGTCCGGGACCTCGGCACGACGTCGGCGGCGCTCGACCGCTCGCCGCCGCGCCTGCAGTCGCTGATCACGAACTTCAACCGCACGGCCGCCGCGTTCGCCGTCCAGCACGGCAACCTCGAGGCCACGGTGCGCGAGCTGCCGCGCACGCTGCGGGCCGCCGGCCCGGCGCTCGACAGCCTCAACGGCGCGTTCCCGTCGGTGCGCCGGCTCGCCGTCGACGCGCTGCCCGGCGTGCGCTCGTCGCTGCCCGCGGTCACGGCGCTGCGCCCGTTCGTCGCCCAGTTGCACGGCCTCGTCGGCAAGGACGAGCTGCGCGGCCTGACCGCCGACCTGCGCGCCGCGACGCCCGGTCTCGTCGGGCTGACCGTGAAGTCGGTGCCGACGCTCGCCCAGCTGCGCCAGCTCGCGTCCTGCACGAACAACGTGATCCTGCCGTGGTCGCAGGACACGGTGCCCGACAAGGCGTTCCCGGAGACCGGCCCCGTCTACCAGTCCGCGGTCAAGTGGCTGCCGGGGCTGGCCGGCGAGAGCCGCTCCTTCGACGCCAACGGCCAGTGGTTCAAGACTCTCGGGTCCGGCGGCGTCGAGACGGTGCAGATGGGCAACGGCGTCTTCGGCATGCCGCTGTTCCCGGTCGAGGGCGTCAACCCGCCCAAGCCGCAGAGCCGCCCGCCGCTCGAGCCCAACGTGCCGTGCGAGACCCAGCAGAAGCCGAACCTGGCGACCGTGCCGCAGGGCCCGCCTGCGGCGACGAAGGTCAACACCGCGTCGCCGGCCTACCAGGCGCGCTACACGAAGGCCAAGCAGACGGCGCTGATCGAGATGGTGGAGAACTTCCGCGAGGCCGGGATCAAGGTCACGCCGACGATGACCGACGCGACGAAGTCGCTCGTCGACGACCTCGCCAAGCGCGCCGGCAACACCGCGCAGCTGAAGGTCCTGCGCGACGGGCTGTCGCTCACCGGGGCCAACATCCGGAAGGCCGGGGGCTGACGTGAAGCGCGCCGTCCGCGAGCACTACAAGGACTTCGGGGCGATCCTCGCCCTGCTGCTGATCGCCGGCGCGGTCAGCGCGCTCATCCTCACCCAGCAGCGTTTCCGCTTCCCGCTGATCAGCGAGAAGCCGCAGCGCATGTACGCCGAGCTCGACAACGCCCAGGCGGTCACGCCCGGCCAGGGCCAGACCGTCGAGATCGCCGGCGTGAAGATCGGGCTGATCGCCAACGTCACGCTGCGCGACGGCCACGCCGTCATCGGCCTGGACATCAAGCCGCGCTTCAAGAACATCATCCACACCGACGCGAAGGGCCTGCTGCGCCCGCGCACCGGCCTCAAGGACATGTTCCTGCAGGTCGACCCGGGCACCAGCAGCGCGCCGCTGGCGAAGTCGGGCTTCACCATCCCGGCCGCTCGCACGCTCACCGACGTCGACCTCGACGAGATCCTGTCCTCGCTCGACAGCGACACGCGCGACCACCTCCAGCTGCTGCTGGGCGGCGCCGCCGGCGGGTTGAAGGGCCGTGGGATGGACCTGGCGGAGCTGTTCCGGCGCTTCGGCCCGACCAACCGCGACCTGCGCCGCGTCAACCAGGCCGTCGCCGTCGAGCGCGGGAAGATCAAGGACGGCATCCACGGGCTCTCCCAGCTCACCAGCGCGCTAGCCGGCAAGAGCGACGACCTGGCCCGGCTGGTGGACTCGTCGGCCTCGGTGTTCGAGTCCTTCGCCTCCGAGGACCGCAACGTGTCGGCCACCGTGCAGAAGCTGCCGGCGGCGCTGCAGACGACGACGCGCACGCTGTCCGACGTCCAGCGCTTCGCCGACCAGCTCGGGCCCACCGCGCGCAGCCTGACGCCGGTGTTCCAGACGCTGGACCGCACGAACCGCGTGATCACCCCGATCGCCAAGCAGCTGACGCCGATCATCGGCAACGAGATCCGGCCGTTCGTGCGCGAGGCCCGCCCGCTCGTGGCCAACCTGCGCCCGGCCGCGACCGGCCTGTCGGCGGCGATGCCCGACCTGACCACCGTCGGCAGCAAGCTCAACACGCTCTTCAACCTGCTGGCGTTCAACCCGAACGGCGCCGAGCCGGCCGACAAGGCCAGCCGCCAGGAGGGCTACCTGTTCTGGATGGCCTGGCTGACGCACCAGACCGAGAACCTGATCAACGTCGACGACGCGAACGGCCCGATGCGCCCGATCTTCCTGACGGGGACCTGCAACACGCTCACGAACCTGGTCAACAACCAGCCGGGTCTCGAATTCCTGCTCGGGCTGTCGGGCGTGCTGTCCCAGCAATGCAGCAACCCGACCACGACGTCGATCCTGCCCGGGCTGGCCAAGAAGCGCGTCGCCAAGCAGGCGAGCACCTTCGACAAGACCCGCAAGGCGAGCCAGCAGCTGCTCTCCGGCAGCACGGCGCAGTCGGCGCTCAAGACGATCCTCGGGGGAGCCAAGTGAAGACCGCCGGCGCCACCCGGACGCAGACCATCGTGATGGCCGTCTTCGCCTTCTCGTGCTTCGGCCTGCTGCTGTTCCTGTGGATCTCGTTCGGCGGGACGATCCCGCTCAAGCCCAAGGGCTACCGCGTGCAAATCGCCTTCCCGGAGGCGACGACGCTCGCCGCCCAGGCCGACGTGCGCGTCGCCGGCGTCTCGATCGGCAAGGTCGCCAAGCTCGAGCGCGACCCGGCCGGCAACAAGACGCTGGCCACGCTGCAGCTCGAGCGCGCGTACGCGCCGCTGCACAAGGACGCGAAGGCGATCCTGCGCCAGAAGACGCTGCTCGGCGAGACCTACGTCGAGCTGACCCTCGGCCACAAGGGCACGCCGGCGATCCCCGAGGGCGGCAAGCTCGCGAACGCGCGCGTCGAGAAGACCGTCGAGCTCGACGAGGTGCTCGCGCTGTTCCCGAAGAAGACGCGCGCCGACTTCCGCCGCTGGATGGCGAACTCCTCGCAGGCGATCCAGGGCCGCGGCCAGGACCTCAACGACGCGATCGGCAACCTCTCGACCTTCGCGCAGAGCGGCTCGGGCCTGCTGGAGACGCTCGACCGCCGGCGCGACTCGCTGAAGGCGCTGGTCAACCAGACCGGCACGACGTTCGCGGCGATCACGCGCGACGAGAACGGCCTGCGCGCGTTCATCGCCGACACGTCGAAGTGGTTCAAGGCGACCGCCTCCGAGAAGGAGGCGCTGGCGCAGTCGATCCAGATCTTCCCGACGTTCCTCAAGGAGTCGCGGGCCACGCTCTCGCGCGTGGAGAAGTTCTCCGTCGACACCAAGCCGCTGGTCGACGACCTCGGCCCGGTCGCCCGCGACCTCAAGCCCACGCTGGCCGACCTGCGCGCCGCGTCGCCGGATCTCCAGACCGCGTTCCGGGCGCTGCCGGCACTGACGGCCCAGTCGAAGACCGGGCTGCCGGCGATGTCGCGCGTGCTGCGCGGCCTGACGCCGGTGCTCGATGCGACCGGCCCCTTCCTGTCCCAGCTGAACCCCGTGCTGTCATGGCTGCAGCTCAACCAGGGCACCGTCGCGAACTTCATCTCGGGCCCGGGCGCCGCCCTGCAGGGCAAGACCCAGACCAACAACAAGGAGTCCAACGGCCACGTGCTCCCGCAGCTGATCGTGGCCGGCTCGCAGACGATGATCACGCCCACGCGCTCCGCCGACAACCGCGGCAACACGTACCTGGATCCGCAGTCGCTCAACGCGGACGGCTTCAAGCGGGGCTACAACATCCTGTCCAACTGGGACTGCAAGACCGCCGGCGGCGACCACAAGGCCGCCCCGAAGGACCCGGGCTGCTTCGTGCAGGCCCCGTTCGACTTCCAGGGCAAGCAGGAGCGCTTCCCGCACGTCCTCGCGTCGGACTTCAAGGGCTCGACGAAGTAGCCGCCGCGCACGCGACGCGGTACGGTCGGCCGGTGACCGTCCGAGGCCAGACCGGCTGATGGTGACCGCCGAGGAGATCGGCGGGATCACGATCTTCGCGTCGCTCGACGCCGCGGACCGCGAACGGCTCGCCCGCGCCGCCGCCGACATCACGCTTCTGCCCGGCGAGTACGCCGCGCACCAGGGCGACGATCGGGCCCTCTTCGGCCTGCTCGCGGGCCGGATCGAGCCGGTCAAGCACGTCGACGGGATCGAGCGCGTCGTCGGCCACCGCGACCCGGGCGACATCTTCGGCGAGGTGCCGATCACGCTCGGCACCGTGTTCCCGGTCGGCTTCCGCGCGGCGGAGAAGTCGCGGATCATGCGGATCGACCCGCAGGCCTACCACGCCGTCGCCTCCGTGGCGCCCGACGTCGCCCGCGAGGTCGGAAGGCTGGCCGCCCACCGGATCGGCGGCCCCGGCGGCCTGCAGGGTCTCGCGGCCGAGCCGCCTCCGCCCCGCGCCGTCGTGCTGGGGCACCGCTGGGACGCCGAGTGCGCGAGCCTGCGGCGGTTCCTGGACCGCAACCAGGTCACCTACCGGTGGCTGACGCCCGACGCGCCGGATGCCGCCGAGGAATGGGGCGGCCCGTTGCCGCACGACGAGGACTGCCCGACGGTCCGGATCGTCGACGGCAAGACGGTCGTGCGCCCGCAGCTGCGCCGGCTGGCCGAACTGCTCGGACTCGGCACCGAGCCGGACGGTGCCGAATACGACGTCGTGGTCGTCGGCGCCGGGCCCGCCGGGCTGGCCGCGGGCGTCTACGCGGCCTCCGAGGGCCTGCGGACGCTCGTGATCGAGCGCGAGGCGCCCGGCGGCCAGGCCGGCACGTCGTCACGGATCGAGAACTACCTCGGCTTCCCCTCCGGCGTGTCCGGCGACGAGCTGGCCAGCCGGGCACTGCAGCAGGCGCGCCGGCTCGGCGCCGAGATCCTCGTGACCCGGGCGATCCGGCGGATCGACCCCTCGACGCGCCAGGTGCACCTCGACGGCGGCGACGTCCTGCGGGCGCGGACGATCATCCTCGCCTGCGGTGTCGCGTGGCGGCATCTGGCGATCGACGGCTGCGACCGGCTCGCCGGGAAGGGCGTCTTCTACGGCGCCGCCCGCAGCGAGGCCGCGAACACCCACGGGCTCGACGTGCACATCGTGGGCGCCGGGAACTCGGCCGGCCAGGCGGCGCTGTTCTTCGCCACCCACGCCCGCAGCGTGACGGTGCTGTGCCGCGGTGACCGGCTCGAGAAGGGCATGTCGCGCTATCTGATCGACCAGCTCCCGCCGTGGGCGAACGTCCGTGTGCTGCTGGGGACCGAGCCGGTGGCGGTCCACGGAGACGCCTCGCTCGAGGCGATCGACGTCCGCGACCGCGACACCGGCGCCATCACCCGGCTCGAGTCGGGCGGCATGTTCATCTTCATCGGGGCCGACGCCGAGACGGCGTGGCTGCCGGACGAGATCGCGCTCAGCGAACGCGGCTACGTGCTCACCGGCTCCGACGTGCGGGCCGCCGGGCGCTGGGAGCTCGATCGCGACCCGTATCTGCTCGAGACCGGCGTCCCGGGCATCTTCGCGTGCGGCGACGTACGGTTCGGCCCGGTCAAGCGGGTGGCGTCGGCGGTCGGCGAGGGCAGCATGGCGATCGCCTTCGTCCACCAGTACCTGCGGGAGGCCGAAGCCGTCGCCAGCGGCACTTAGCTTAGGCGAGCGCGCCGGCGGCGGCCGCGGCGATCGCCCGCAGCGCCTCGCCCGGGTCCGGCCTGCCGAAGACGGCCGATCCGGCCACCCACAGTGTCGCGCCGGCCTCGCGACAGGCGCCGGCGGTCCTCGTGTCCACGCCGCCGTCGACCTCGAGCACGACGTTGGGCGGCAGCACCTCGCGCATGCGGGCGATCTTGGACGGGCTGCTCGCGATGAACGGCTGCCCGCCCCAGCCCGGATCGACCGTCATGCACAGGGCGAGGTCGACGTCTCGCAGCAGCTCGCTGAGCTCGGTCACCGGGGTCGACGGACACAGCGCCACGCCGGCGCGGCAGCCCGCCTCGCGGATCTGCTGGACCGCGTAGTGGACGTGCGGGGTCGCCTCGGCGTGGACGGTGATGCCGTCGGCGCCGGCCTTCGCGAACTCGGCCGCGTAGCGCTCCGGGCGCTCGATCATCAGGTGCACGTCGATCACGGCGCCGTGGTCGTGGACCAGGTCGGCGATCGCCGAGACCACCAGCGGGCCCATCGTGATCGGCGGGACGAAGTGGCCGTCCATCACGTCGACATGGATCACGGTGGCCCCGGCCTCGAGGACCTCGGTGACCTGGTCGCCGAGGCGGGCGAAGTCGGCCGACAGGATCGACGGCGCGACGCCGTGCCAGTGGCCGGCCATCAGATCGGCGCCAGCATCGAGCTCTGGCAGCTGTTGCAGACGTACAGCGCGGTGTTGGACATGCGCACGATCGTCGAGTGCTCGCCGCAGTTCGGGCACACCGAGCGCAGCTCGAAGCGCGAGAGGCAGTTCACGCAGCGGTAGCGGCCCGGGAGGTTCGTCGCCCGCAGCCACGGCTCCTTGCACGCCGGGCAGACCGGCCCGAGATCGACCGGGTCCTGCGCCATCACGCGCTCCGGCGCAGCCGCGCGATGAAGAACCCGTCGGTGCCGTCGCGGTGGGGCAGCGTCTGACGGAGGCCGGGCACGGTCGGATGGTCCCAGACCGGGAGGTCGGACGGCGGGCCGGGGTCGAGCTCGAACCCGTCGTGGCGGGCGAGGAAGCCGGCGATCAGGTCCTCGTTCTCGGCCGGCGAGATCGTGCAGGTGGAGTAGACGAGGATCCCTCCCGGCTTGAGGGCGCGCGCGCCCGCCTCGAGGATCCGCTCCTGGATGCGGGCCAGCCGGGACGGGTCGCCGGGTTGCTTGCGCCAGCGGGCGTCCGGGCGCAGCGCGAGCGTGCCGAGGTCCGAGCACGGCGGATCGACGAGCACGCGGTCGTAGGCGGCCGGCTCGTCGATGCCGGCCGCGTCGGCGTGGCGCACCTCGACGATCGTGGCGCCCATCCGGCCGGCCGTGCGCTCGAGGTTCGCGGCGCGCTTGGCGTCGCGCTCGACCGCCGTGATCGCGCCCGCGCCGCCCATCAGCGCGGCGAGGTGCGTGGTCTTTCCGCCGGGCGCCGCGCACAGGTCGAGCACGCGCTCGCCGGGCTGCGGGTCGAGGATCCGGGCGACCGCCTGGGCGGCGCGCGACTGCGGCATGAACGCCCCCTGGGCGTGCAGGGGCGAGCCGTGGGCGTCGAACGGCGCCTCGAGCACGAGCGCCTCCGGCAGCCCGTCGGCCGGCCGGCTCGCGACCGGCAGCGCCTCCGCGAGCGCGTCGCGCGTGGTCTTGAGCGTGTTCGCGCGCAGCGCCGGCTCGGGCGGCCGGTTGCCGGCCGCCATCAGCGCCTTCGCATCCTCGGCGCCGAGGCGGCGCCACCACAGCTCGGCGATCCAGGCCGGGTGGGAGTGCTTGAGCGCGGCCTCGGCCGGCGTGGCGTCGCCGAGGCCGGCGACCAGCTTCCAGGCGTCCGTCCCCGCCCGGCGCAGGACGGCGTTGACCAGCCCGGCCGCCTGCGGGCGCTCGGCCTTGGCCAGCTCGACGGCCTCCCCGACCGCGGCGTGTGCCGGCACCCGCTCGAGGAACAGCAGCTGGTAGAGGCCGAGCCGCAGCGCCGCGCGGACCGCGGCGTCGAGCTTGGCCGGATCGCGGCCGGACAGCTGCGCGATCACGTGGTCGAGCGTCGCCTGGCGCTGCACCGCGCCGAACGCGAGCTGCGTCGCGAGCGCGCGGTCACGCCCGTCCAGGCCCCGCCGCCTCGCCTCGCCCTGCAGCGCCCGGTCGGCCCAGGCGCCGTCCTCGACGCGCCGCAGCACCTCGTAGGCGCACGCGCGCGCCGGGCTCACCCGCTCAGCCGTCTTGGCCACGCCTCACACGCTACGAGGCACCGCCGGTGATCGCCGCGCGGACGTTCGAACGCCGGTTCGGCCTTGTACCAGCCGGTACCGATGCAGTACCGTCCGGTACCGATGCCGGCAGGAACCATCCTCGACGCGCGCCGCGACGCCCTGCAGGACCTCCAGCGGCGCCAGGTCATCCACGGCCTCGCCACCTCGATCGTCGGCAAGGGCTACGCGGCGACGACGATCGCCGACATCGCGCGCGCCGCCCGCATCTCCAAGTCGACGGTCTACGACCACTTCGCCGACAAGGAATCGGTCTTCCTCGCCCTCCACCGCGAGATCGTCGCCGCCGGCCTGGCGGTCGTGCAGCAGGCCTATGCCGACAGCGCCGGCGTCGCCGCGTGGGAGGAGCGCGTGCGCCGGGTGGTCGCCGCCTACCTCGCCGCGATGACCGCCGACCCCGTCTACTTCCGCGTCGCGCTCGTCGAGGTGGCCGCGGTCAGCGAGGCTGCCCGGCTGGCACGGCGCGAGGCGTTCGACCGCTACGCCGGCGCGATGGTGGCGATCACCACCGAGGCCGCCGCCGCGGTCCCCGGCATCAGCCCGCTGACCCCGGCGCTCGCCCTCGGCGCGCTCGGCGGCATCAACGAGCTCATCCTGCGCGCCGCCGACGACGGGCCCGAGGCGGTGCTCGCGCTCGAGGGCGCCGCCACCGACCTGCTCGTCCGCCTGATGCGCGACCCGGCCACCACGACCACCACTCCATGACCGCCACCATCACAGCGCCAGAGCACGTCGACGTCCTGATCGTCGGCGCGGGCCTCTCCGGGATCGGAGCGGCGTGCCACCTGAGCAGCAAGTGCCCCGCGAAGTCGTACGCGATCCTCGAGGGCCGCGACGCCATGGGCGGCACGTGGGACCTGTTCCGCTACCCGGGCATCCGCTCGGACTCGGACATGTTCACGCTCGGCTTCTCGTTCAAGCCGTGGGTGGCGGGCAAGGCGATCGCCGACGGCCCGGACATCCTGAGCTACATCCACGAGACCGCCCGCGAGTACGGCGTCGACGAGCGCATCCGCTACGGGCACCGTGTGCGCCGCGCCGAGTGGTCGAGCGCCGACGCCCGCTGGACGGTCGAGGCCGAGCGCACCGACACCGGGGAGACCGTGCGCCTCACCTGCGGCTTCCTGTTCGGCTGCACGGGCTACTACAGCTACGAGCACGGCCACACACCCCAGCTGCCGGGCCTCGACCGCTTCCAGGGCCAGGTCGTGCACCCGCAGCAGTGGACCGACGACGTCGGCTACGCGGGCAAGCGCGTCGTGATCGTCGGCTCGGGCGCGACCGCGGTGACGCTGGTGCCGGCGCTGGCCGCCGACGCCGAGCACGTCACGATGCTCCAGCGGTCCCCGACCTACATCATCGCCATGCCCGCGCGCGACCCGATCGCCGACCTGCTGCGCAGGCTGCTGCCCCCGCGGGCCGCCCACCCGGTCATCCGCTGGAAGAACGTCCTGCTGACGATGGGCTCCTTCCAGCTCAGCCGCCGGGCGCCGAAGGTCGCCCGCGCGCTGCTGCGCAAGGGCGTCGTGCGCCACCTGCCGCCCGACTACGAGGTCGACACGCACTTCAACCCGGCCTACGACCCGTGGGACCAGCGGCTGTGCCTCGTGCCCGACGGCGACCTGTTCAAGGTCCTGCGCTCCGGCGCCGCCTCGATCGTGACCGACCAGATCGACACGTTCACCGAGACCGGCATCCGGCTGCAGTCGGGCCAGGAGCTCGAGGCGGACCTGGTGATCACCGCCACCGGGCTCGACCTGATCGCGCTCGGCGGGATGACGCTCGCCGTCGACGGCGAGGAGGTCGACTACGCGCAGAAGGTCGCCTACCGCGGCATGATGCTCTCCGACGTGCCGAACGCGGCGCTCGCGCTCGGCTACACGAACGCGTCCTGGACGCTGAAGTGCGAGCTGATCTGCGAGGCCGTGTGCCGGCTGCTCAACCACATGGACGAGCACGGCTACGCCGTCGCCACGCCGCACGTCGAGGACCCGGCGATGGCGACGTTCCCGTTCCTCAAGGATCTGACGTCGGGCTACGTACGGCGGTCGCTGCACCTGTTCCCGAAGCAGGGCGCCGACGCCCCGTGGCGCGCGAACCAGAACTACATCCTCGACATCCGCGACATGCGCCACGGCCGCATCGACCACGGCATTCGCTTCTCGACGGCGCCGGCGACCGCGCCCGCCGACGCGATCCCGGCATGATCGACGGCCTCCCGCCCGGCCCGCGGGCACCGCTGCCGCTGCAGACGCTCGCGATGCTCACGCGCCAGCGGCCGTACCTGGAGCGCCAGCGCCGCCGCTACGGGGGCATGTTCACGGTCAAGCTGCTCGGCTTCGGGCGGATGGTGGTGCTCAGCGAGCCCGAGCTGATCAAGCACACGTTCAAGGCGGACCCGAAGACGCTGCACGCCGGGACGCGCAGCCCGCTGCGGCGCGTGCTCGGCGACCACTCGCTGCTGGGCATCGACGAGGAGCAGCACCTCGAGCAGCGGCGGATCCTGCTGCCGCCGTTCAAGGGCCAGCGGATGAAGGCCTACGAGCCGCTGATCGAGCGGGTCGCGGTCGAGGAGATCGACCGCCTGCCGGAGGGCGTGGAGTTCCCGACCTCGCGCGCGTTCCAGCGGATCACGTTGCGGGCGATCCTGGGCGCCGTCTTCGGCGCGACCGGCACGACCGCCGCCGAGCTCGAGCAGCTGGTGCCCGCGCTGACCGAGCTCGGCCAGCAGGTCTCCCGCTACCCGCAGCTGCACCACGACCTCGGGCCGTGGAGCCCCTGGGGCCGCTTCCTGCGCCTGCGCGCGGCGACCGACGCGGTGCTGGACCGCCTGATCGAGACCGGCCGGCGCGACCCTGGGCTCGCCGAGCGGGCGGACGTGCTGGCGCTGATGCTGCTGGCCACCCACACCGACGGCTCGTCGCTGACCAACGCGGAGATCCGCGACCAGCTGGTGACGATGCTCGCCGCCGGGCACGAGACGACCGCGCACACGCTGTCCTGGGCGGTCGAGCGGCTGCGGCGCAACCCGGCTGCACTCGCGCGCCTGGCCGCGGGCGACAAGGCCTATCGCGACGCGACGATCCGCGAGGTCCAGCGCACCCGCCCGGTGATCTCGTTCGCCGGCCGATTCACGATCGAGCCGTTCGAGGTCGGCGGCTACCGGCTGCCGCGCGACATCCTGATCGGCCTCAGCGCCGGGCTGACGCACTACGACCCGGCGCTGTTCCCGCAGCCGGACCGCTTCCTGCCCGAGCGCTTTCTCGACAAGCAGCCCGGCACCTACTCGTGGATCCCGTTCGGCGGCGGCATCCGGCGCTGCATCGGCGCCACGTTCGCCCACATGGAGCTCGACGTGGTCCTGCGTGTCCTGCTCGAGCGCGTCGAGCTGCTGCCGACCTCCGACCCGGACGAGCCGTGGCGGTTCAAGGGCGTCGCGTGGGCCCCGGCCCGCGGCGGGCGCGCCGAGATCCGGCGCCGGCGCTCAGCCGAGCCGCGCGAGCGCCTTGTCGAGCGCGCGGCCGAGCTCCGTGCCGCGTAGACGCTCGCCGGACTGAGGCAGGTGGGCGCGGAAGCGCTCGTCGCCGGTGAGCGCGGCGAGCAGGACCGCCGCCTCCTCGAGCGCGTGCGCGCCCCAGATCCCGTGGCCGTTGCCCTGAGCGTCGGCGTCCAGCAGCTCCAGCGCCGGCTCGGCGGCGCGGGCGTCGCCCCGCAGCGCGAGCCCGTGGACGGCCTCCAGCCGCGCGGCGACGCACGGATCCTCGAGCCGGGCCACCAGCGCTCCGCGTAGCGCCTCGGTGTCCTGGCCCGACAGCGCGCCGAGGCCGAACGTCGCCCAGTCGCGGACCTCGTCGTCGGGGTCGGCGCTGAGCGCGATCAGCGCGGCGACGGAGCGCGGGTCGTCGCGGCCGGCCAGCGAGCGCACGACTCCCTGGCGAACGGCCGCGTCGGGATGCGTGACCAGCCGCTCGAGCGTCGCGGCGCCGTGCGGTGCGCCGAGGTTGCCGAACGCGTGCGCGACCGCCGCCAGCACCCCGGGGTCGGCCTCGGAGGCGGCCAGCGCTTCGAGCGCGACCGCCGACTCGGCGGGCAACGTGCGCGCGGGCATGCCCAGCTGGC
>JAXDHL010000034.1:0-8220 GCA_034664525.1 Solirubrobacteraceae bacterium | reverse complement strand
TTGGCCGCGCACCTCGCCCGCGGAGCCACCCCGCTCGAGGCGGCGACGGCGGCGAAGGCGGTTGCGGCGGCGGCCGTCCGGGACGGCCTCAGACACGTCGGCGCAGGCGCCGGCCCCGTGGATGCGCGGCACATCCTCGGCGACGGGCGGCGGGACGCGCCCGCCGCACCGGTCGCTGCAAGACCTCTGTCATAATCGGCGTCCGATGAAGTTCCTGCGGATGCGACCCGGCTATGGCGAACAGCTGATCGCCGAGGGCGACCCCGAGGTGGCCGACGAGGCGCAGGCACTGATCGAGGAGTTCCGCCGGCAGCTCGACGGCGGCATGTGGGCGGCGGTCCCGACCGTGGGCCGGACGGGTCGGCGCGAGGCCACGATGGTCCAGGCGTTCGACGAGATCCCACGCGACACGGACCGCGTCATCTTCTTCCCACGCGCCGCCGGCGGGGCGCGCTAGGCCGCGGGCCGGGGCAGGGGAGAGGGACGTGGAGGCCGCACTCGTCGCCAGCGCGATCGTCGTGATCGCCCTGCTGTGGGAGACGCTGATCCCGTTCGTGGAGCGCCAGAGCGCCCGGTTCAAGGCTCGCCGGGCGCGCCACGACGGCGTCCCGGCGTATGACCCGGGCCGCGAGCGGCGGGCCGAGCAGCGCGCCCGCGAGCTCCTGCGCTCCTGCGTTAATGACGAGGAGTGGGCGATGTACCGCGAGCTCGGGTTCCTGCGGGTGTGGGGTGGGCAGGCCGGCGGCCCGGAGGAGGGCTGGGACCTCGGCGGCGCGCCGTACGCCTACCTCGTCTACCCGCACAAGCCGATCGTCGCCTACCTGCCGCAGACCGGCCAGCTGCTCAACGAGTACTGCGTCGAGTTCCCGGACGAGACCCGGCCCTATGGGTCGGTCCGGCTCCCCGACTCCGACGATGTGCTGGCCAAGTGGATGGCGCTCAAGGGCGACGAGCAGCGCCTGATCAACCAGGCCAACCTGCACCTGCCGGGCCGTCAGGTGGACCCGCGCAAGGTCCAGCGCGACCTCTGGCGGCTGCGCCAGTGGGAGCGCGTCCGGCTCGAGCGCGCGGCCCGCATCGCGCGCGCCGCGGCGGGACCCGAGACCGGCTCGGGCTCGGGCCAGACCGAGACGATCTAGCCCTTCGCGCGCAATAGGCTCCCCGGTCCATGCCGGAGTTCGATCCCAAGCACCGCTCGCGCGCGCTGACCGAGGGGCCTCAGCGGGCGGCCGCCCGCGCCTATCTCCACGGCATCGGCTTCGACGCCGAGGCGCTCGCCAAGCCGATCGTCGGCGTCGCCTCCACCTGGATCGAGACGATGCCCTGCAACTTCCACCTGCGCGCGCTGGCGCAGAAGGTCAAGGAGGGCGTCCGCGAGGCCGGCGGCACGCCGATGGAGCTCAACACGATCGCGATCTCGGACGGGATCACGATGGGCACGTCGGGCATGAAGACGAGCCTCGTGTCGCGCGAGGTGATCGCCGACTCGATCGAGCTCGTCGCCGAGGGGCACCTGTTCGACGCGCTGATCGTCCTGACCGGCTGCGACAAGACGATCCCGGGCGGCGCGATGGCGCTCGCGCGCGTGGACATCCCCGGCGTGCTGCTGTACGGCGGCTCGATCGCGCCCGGCCGCTGGCGCGGCCAGGACGTCACGATCCAGGAAGTCTTCGAGGCGGTCGGCGCGCACGCCGCCGGGAACCTGTCCGACGAGGACCTCGCCGACCTCGAGAAGCACGCCAGCCCCGGCGCCGGCGCCTGCGGTGCGCAGTTCACCGCCAACACGATGGGGATGGTCTTCGAGGTGCTCGGCCTGAGCCCGATGGGGTCGAGCATGGTCCCGGCCGAGAACGGCGCCAAGCCGGAGGTCGCCAAGCAGGCCGGAATGCTGGTCATGGACGTGCTGCGGCGCGGCGTGCGCCCGAGCGACATCATCACCCGCGAGGGGCTCGAGAACGCGATCGCCGCCGTGGCGACGAGCGGCGGCTCGACCAATGGCGTGCTGCACCTGATGGCGCTCGCCAAGGAGACCGGCGTCGAGCTCAGCCTCGAGGACTTCGACCGCATCTCGACCGCGACCCCGACCACCTGCGATCTCAAGCCGGGCGGGCGCTACACCGCGGTCGACCTGTACAACGCCGGCGGCGTGCCGCTCGTGATCCGGCGCCTCAAGGAGCTCGGCCAGTTGCACGAGGACGCGATCACCGTCACCGGTCAGACGATCGGCGAGGTCGCCGACGCCGCCACGGAGGCCGACGGCCAGGACGTGGTGCTGCCGGCCGGCGCGCCGCTCAAGCCGACGGGTGGGCTCGCCATCTTGCGCGGCAACCTTGCGCCGGACGGCTCCGTCGTCAAGCTGTCCGGCCACGAGCGCCGCTACCACCAGGGCCCGGCGCGGGTGTTCGAGTGCGAGGAGGACGCGATGGCGGTCGTCCAAGGCGGCGGCATCAACGAGGGCGACGTGCTGGTGATCCGCAACGAGGGACCGGTCGGCGGGCCCGGCATGCGCGAGATGCTGGCGATCACGGCCGCGCTGGTCGGCCGCGGCCTCGGCGAGCACGTCGCGCTGTTGACCGACGGGCGCTTCTCCGGCGCGACCCGCGGTTTCATGGCCGGCCACGTCGCGCCCGAGGCGGTCAAGGGCGGTCCGATCGCCGCGGTCCGCGAGGGCGACACGGTCACGATCGACGTCGACCGGCGGCGCATCGACCTCGACCTCAGCGACGAGGAGATCGCGCAGCGGATCGCCGACTACGCCATCCCCGAGCCCCAGCACACGACCGGCGTACTGGGCAAGTACGCCAAGCTGGTGTCGTCGGCCGCGGAGGGCGCGGTGACGCGATGATCGTCTCCTACATCGCCACGATCATCGCCACCGTCGGCGGGATCGGGCTGATCTTCGGCCTCATGTACGCGGCGCACGCCGGCAACGGCGATCGCGAGGCGGAGGAGGCGGCGCGCGTCTACTTCGCCGAGCACGGCCGCTGGCCCGACGACGACTAGCGCAGGAAGGCGTCCAGCTCGGCGTTGAAGCGCTCCGGGCGCTCGAGCATCGGTACGTGCCCGGTGCGCTCGAAGACCACCTTGCGCGAGTTCGGGATCAGCCGCTCCAGCTCGTCGGCGTGCTCGGCGCCGACCAGCGTGTCGTGCGTGCCCCACACGACCAGCGTCGGGCAGGCGATCTCGGGCAGCTCGTCGCGCAGCGGGAACGAGGCGAGGGCCTGCAGCGCCGGCAGGAAGCCCGCGGTGCGCTTGGCGGTCAGCAGCAGCTCGGACTGCAGCTCGCGCGAGAGCAGGTGGGGGAGATGGAAGCCCCCGAACGCCAGCGCCGCCGCGCGCAGCCGCGGACGGGAGATCAAGATCGGGGTCGAGTCCACCAGCGCCCGCCCGACGACCGCGTCGGACGCCTGCGCCAGCGCGACGAGCGGCCGCGCCCGGCGGTACTCCTGCCACAGCACCGCGGCCGAGACGAGCACGAGCCGCGAGACGACGGTCGGGAAGCGGATCGCCAGCTCGGTGGCGATGAACCCGCCCATCGAGTTGCCGACCACGACCGCGCGCTCGATCCCGAGGTCGCGCAGGAGTTCGTCGACGATCGCGGCGTAGCGCTCGATCGAGATCGGCTCGGCGGGCATCGGCGACGCGCCGAACCCAGGCAGGTCGAGCGCGATGCAACGGTGCGAGGCCGCGAAGTGCGGGAGGTTCTCGAGCCAGGTCTGCCAGCAGGCGCCGAGCCCGTGAATCCAGACGATCGGATCGCCGGGCCCGTCGCCGAGATCGACGTAGGTGACCGCGCTGCCACGCACGGTCGCGGTGCGGGTGACCGACGGCCAGTCCATGTCCAGCCAGGGGCTGCGCCCGGGGGTGCCGTAGGCGGGATCGGCCTGCGGGCGCGTGAGCGTCCGCGCCACGACGACGAACGGGGACTTCGGTGCCATGGCAAATACCGTACTTCGCCGTGCCGCAAGGCACCGCCACCGACATCGACTCGACCCTGCACCACTACTGGGATCATCTGCGCGAGGTGCTGCTGCGCCGGCACGGGCTGGATCTCCCGCGCAACTCTGCGAGGAGCGCGGGTTTCTCTGCTGCGACGACCGGCCGGGGCTGCAGCGCGCGCTCGATCCCGTCCTGGCGCACTAGGGCTCGCAATGCCTATTGCAGCCGTCCTGTAACGCTCGAAACCCGCTTACCATCCCGCGTCGGCATATGCGCTCGAAGTCCTTCATCGCAATGGCGGTCGTCCTCGTCGTGCTGCTGGCCGCCGCCGGTGGGGTCTACGCCTACGACTCGAGCCGCGAGGACCTGATCGCCAGCGGCGTGACGATCGGCGGCGTCGACGTCGGCGGCATGCGTGCCGCCACCGCCCGCGAGCGCCTGCGCTCGGAGCTGCTCACGCCGCTCGCCCGCCCGGTCGTCGCCCGCTGGAAGCACCACCAGTACACGCTGACCCCGAAGGCGGCCGGCGTCGGGGTCGACATCGATCGCGCCGTGTCGACCGCCGTGGCCCGCTCGCGCGCCGGCGGCATCATCGACCGCACCTTCCGCGGCCTCACCGGCGCCCGCGTCCACGACGCGCTCGCCGTGTCGATCTCCTACGACCATGATGCTGTGGCCCGCGTGGTCGGCCGGGTCCGCAAGGCGCTCGACCGGCCGGCCAAGGACGCGACCGTCTCCTTCGACGGCGGCCAGATCTCGCGCACGCCGTCCCGGATCGGCCTCCAGGTCGTCGCCGGGCGCCTCGAGCGCGACCTCGCCCGCCGGCTGACCTCGCGCACCGCGAGCCGCGAGGTCACCGTGCACGCGCGGACCCTGTCGCCGAAGGTCTCCGACGCCGACCTCGGCAAGAAGTATCCGTCCGTGATCATCGTCAACCGCGGCGCGTTCACCCTGCACCTCTACCACGACCTCCAGCCCCAGAAGGACTACCGCGTGGCGGTCGGCATGGCCGGCCTCGAGACGCCCCAGGGCCTGTACACGATCCAGGACAAGCAGACGAACCCGTACTGGCACGTCCCCGACTCCGCCTGGGCCGGCTCCCTCGCCGGGAAGGTCATCCCGCCCGGGCCGCAGAACCCGATCAAGGCGCGCTGGATGGGGATCTACAACGGCGCCGGCATCCACGGCACCAGCGACATCGGGTCGCTCGGCTCGGCCGCGTCGCACGGTTGCATCCGCATGGCCATCCCCGACGTCGAGGATCTGTTCGACCGGGTGGACGTCGGGACGCCGGTCTACATACTGTGACGTCGCCCGGAGCGCGGCGCTTGCGACGTGCCCGAGGGCGAAACCCCGTTTCCGATCTCCTCCACCGGCACTTCCTCCCATCCCGACGCCAGCAGGGAGGCGTGGTGGTCCGAATGGCGAATGCACAGGGCACCGATGTGCACGCCCTTCGTCTGCTTCCGCATCACCGCGTACCACATCGTGATCGCGTCGCTGGTGCCCTTGATCGCAAACCAGGGCGGCGGAGGGCCGTCGACCGGGTGCGACAGGCCGGCCTCGTCGAGCTGGCGCCCGGTGGCGACCTGACCGGATGTGGTGTCGATGAAGAACGTGGCCACAGCAACCAAACCTAGCGGCGAGACGCCTCGTCTCGACCCCGCCTGGCGCGACGCGCTGACCCTCTTCGACCGCGACCTGCGCCGGCGCGGGGCCGCCGAGCGCACGCGGCGCGCATACGGCGTCGACCTCGGCCAGCTGGCCGCCTGGTGCGGCGCGCGGGCGATCGCGCCCGAGCAGGTCGATTACAAGACGCTGCGCCGCTACGCGGCCTACCTGTCGGAGCGGCGGGTCGCCGCGACGACCGTCGCGCGCAAGCTTGCGGCGACGCGCCAGTTCTTCGGCTCGCTGGTCGAGCACGGCCGGATGCCGGCCAACCCGGCCGACCTGATGCCGCTGCCCAAGCGCCCGGCCGCGCTGCCCCGCGCGCTGCATGCGGGCGAGGTCAGCGCGCTGCTGGACCGCATCCCGGCCAACACGCCGCTCGAGATGCGCGACCGCGCGCTGTTCGAGATCGCCTACGGCTGCGGACTGCGCGCCGAGGAGCTCGTCACGCTCGACGTCACGTCGGTCGACTACGAGGGCGAGCAGCTGCGGGTCGAGGGCAAGGGCGGCAAGACGCGGATCGTCCCGGCCGGCGAGCCGGCCCTGCGCGCGCTCGAGCGCTACACGTCGCGGGCGCGGCCGCTGCTCGAGGAGACCGAGGCCGAGCCCGCGCTGTTTCTGTCCAAGACCGGCCGCCGGCTGTCCACCAGCGACGTCCGCCGCCGCCTGCGGGTCTGGGCGCGCCACGCCCAGGCACAGGGCGACGTGCACCCGCACGCCCTGCGGCACTCGTTCGCGACGCACCTGCTCGAGGGTGGCGCGGATCTGCGGGCGATCCAGGAACTGCTTGGCCATGCAACCATCAGCACGACCCAGGTCTACACTCGGGTAGAGTCCGCGCGGTTGCGCGCAGCCTACGCACGCAGTCATCCGAGGGCATAACCACGTGGAAACGAACGTCAAAGCGATCGAGCTCCGGGACCTCTGGAAGCGATACAAGGGCACCGGGTCCGAGCGCGCACGCGAGCAGCTGGTGGTCGCGTACTCGCCGCTGGTCAAGTACGTCGCCGGCCGCATGTCCTCCGGCCTGCCCGCGCACGTCGAGGAAGCCGACCTCATCTCCTACGGCCTGATCGGCCTGATCAACGCGATCGAGCGCTTCGACCCCGAGCGCGAGATCAAGTTCGAGACCTACGCGATCACGCGCATCAAGGGCGCGATCATCGACGAGCTGCGCGCCCTGGACTGGGTCCCGCGCTCTGTGCGCGCCCGCGCGCGCGAGATCGAGCGCGTCCACGGCAAGCTCGAGCACCGGCTGCACCGCACGCCGACCGACGAGGAGATGGCCAAGGAGATGGGCATCTCCGTCGACGAGTTCCAGGAGTCGCTGGTCAAGATCTCCAACTCGACGGTGGTGGCGCTCGACGAGCTGTGGGCGGTGTCGGACGCGTCGGGCGACCAGGTGTCGCTGCTGGACACGCTGCACGACCCGGACGCGCCGGATCCCCAGCAGCTGCTCGACGCCTCCGAGCTCAAGGACCGCCTGGCCGATGCGATCAGCGCGCTGCCGGAGCGCGAGAAGCTCGTGATCGCGCTCTACTACTACGAGAACCTCACCCTGCGCGAGATCGGCGAGGTGCTCGGGGTCACCGAGTCGCGGATCTCGCAGCTGCACACCAAGGCCGTGCTCCGGCTCAAGTCGCGGCTCCAGGGCGACAACCTCCGCGATTGAGCGACGACGACCCCTCGCGCTGGGCACCGTCCGGGCCCGCCTCCGGCGACGAGGGGAAGGAGAAGCAGCCGCTGTGGTCGGGCGGTGACCCCGCGCCGGCCGAGCCCGCGGCGGCGGATCCGGCCGGCGACCTCGGCTGGCCACCGCCCGCGTCGCCACCGCCCCCGCCCGCGTTCCCCGATCGCGGGATGCTCAAGACGCCGCCCTCGGCGACCTTCTCGCTGCTGCTGGGCATCGCCGGCCTCCTCGTGTGCCCGGTGATCTGCTCGATCGCCGCGATCGCGCTCGGGAACTCGGCGAAGGCCCGGATCGACGCCAACCCGCGCTATCCGGGGCGCGGCGTCGCCCAGGCCGGCGTCGTGCTCGGGATCGCCGGCCTTGCAATCTGGGCCGTCTTCTTCGTGATCGGCATCGCCGGCGTGCTCGGGATCGGCGGCGGCGTCTAAGCCGGCACGATCGTGGCGGCGTGGGCGAGCGCCCATGCCCACGCGGTCAGCGCCACCGGCGCGAGCGTCCACAGCGGGACCCGGCGCCGCGCGAGCCCGGCGAGCACGAGGGCGACCGCCGCAAGCACCCAGACCGCGCCGAGGTCCAGCCAGCGCGCGTCGAGGTGCCCGAAGGCCACGAACGCGCGCGTCGCCCCGCACAGCGGGCACGGCAGACCGGTGAGCGCCCGGAACGGGCACAGCGCGGCGTCGCCGGAGACGGCCGCGCGGGGGATCGCCGCCCCCGCCAGCAGCGGCGCGGCGCCCAGGAGTGCCAAGCCGCGAGCGGTCACGCACCCATCTTGACGTGCGCTCGGGGCAGAGGAGTAGGGTCCGGGCACGCCGGCGCGAGGGACCGGCGCACCCATAGCCAAGAGCCGACCCCGGCTCGGGGCCGGCCAGTCGGAGAGGAGTCGTTGGCACATGCCCCACGCCGCCGCAGACAGGATCCGCAAC
>JAXDHL010000033.1:0-7001 GCA_034664525.1 Solirubrobacteraceae bacterium | reverse complement strand
GCCGTGTGCACCATCGCCCCGTAGGCGATCACCACGAGATCGCTGCCCGGCCGGGCGATCCGCGCGCGGAACGGCGTCTCGTACAGGCCCTCCGCCACGTCGCCCTTGATCCGGCGGTAGAGGTGCTTGTGCTCGAGGAAGACGACCGGGTTGGGGTCGCGCACGGCGCTCACCAGCAGGCCCTTGGCGTCCTCGGGCGTGGACGGCGCGACGACCTTCAGCCCGGGCGCGTGCATGAACCACGCCTCGGGGTTCTGCGAGTGGAACGGGCCGCCCGAGAAGCCGCCGCCGCTCGGCAGCCGGACGGTCAGGTTCACCGACAGCCCCTGGCGGTAGAACATCTTCCCGGCCACGTTGACCAGCTGGTCGAACCCGCACGCGATGAAGTCCGAGAACTGCATCTCGCAGATCGGCCGCAGCCCCTCGGCCGCCGCGCCGATCGCGGTCCCGATGATCGCCGACTCCGCCAGCGGCGTGTCCATCACGCGCTGCGCGCCGAACTCGTCGAAGAAGCCGTCGGTCACCTTGAACGCGCCGCCGAAGACGCCGATGTCCTCGCCCATCACGAAGACGCGCTCGTCCGCCCGCATCTCCTCGCGCATCGCATCCGAGATCGCCTGCAGGTAGGTCATCGTCGGCATTACGCGGACCACCCCGACCACGGCGCCTGCCCGTCCTCGAGCAGGGCGGGCTCGTCGGCGAACACGCGCGCGGTCGCCGTCGCCGGGTCCGGCATCGGCATCGCCAGCGCCGCCTCCACGCCGGCCTCGATCTCGGCGGTGACCTCCTCGCGCAGCTTCGCGACGTCGACCCCGGCGGCCTCGAGCCGTCGCACCTGCCGGTCGATCGGGTCGCGCCGGCGCCAGTCCTCGAGCTGCTGCTTGGGCACGTACTTCATGTCGTCGTGGGCGGCGTGGCCGTGCATGCGCATGGTCACCGCCTCCACGAGCGTCGGGCCCTCGCCGGCGAGCGCGCGCTCGCGGGCGACGCGCACGGCCTCGAACATCGCCTCGGCGTCGTTGCCGTCCACCGAGGTGCCGGTGAAGCCGTAGGCCTCGGCGCGGTGGACGGGGTCGACCGCGAACTGCTTGTCGAGCGGCGTCGAGTACGCGTACTGGTTGTTCTCGAGCACGAAGACGACCGGCAGCTTCTGCACGCCGGCCCAGTTCAGCGCCTCGTGGAAGTCGCCGCGCGAGGTCGAGCCGTCCCCGAACCAGGTGATCGCGCAGCGCGCCTCGCCCCGCAGCTTGAACGCCATCGCCATGCCGGTGGCGACCAGCATCATGTCGGGCAGCATCGACACCATCCCGACGCAGCCGAGCTTGCGGTCGCCGAAGTGCACGTTGCCGTCGCGGCCGCCGGTCACGCCGCCCTCGCGGCCCATGTACTGGGCGAGGATGCGCGCCGGGGTGACCCCGCGCACCAGGTGGGCGCCGAGGTCGCGATGCAGGATGCACAGGCGGTCCTGCGGCGCCATCGCCCACGCCGCGCCGACCGACACCGCCTCCTGGCCGAACCCGTCGTAGAACGAGCCCGGCACCTTGCCCTGCCGGTAGAGCACCATCGCGCGCTCCTCGATGCCGCGCATCAGGAGCATGTGGCGCAGCAGCCCGGACCGGTCCTGGGCGGTCAGGTGCGCCGATACGTCGCCGGGGACATCGTCGCCCGCAGCGGGCCCAGGGGCCGTCTCGGTCGCCATCTGGCGGTTTCTCCTCTCCATCAGGCGCTCTCCGGCGCCCACTCTTGCCAGCATCATGACAGTCCGGCCAGCGGGCTCCCAACTGTGCCTACGCTGGCCGGCAGGGATGCCCGAGGTGCAATGGACCCGCCTGCGCTGGCGGATGCGCGGGGCCTGGCAGTGGCCCGCGTTCATCGCCCTCACCGCGGCCGAGGCGGTGCTGCTGAACGTGCTCCCGGTGTGGGGCGACGGCGCCGGCGGCGCCGCCGGGGGGCTGCTGCTCGCGGCGTGCCTGAACCTGATCGTGGTCGCCGTGCTCGGACCCGCGGCCGGGATGCTGCTCCGCCGCCGCCGGCCCGACCTGCCGCGCGCGATCGCCGCCGACTACGGCGGGACGGTCCTGCTGGGGGCGCTCGCGGTCGGGCTGGTGGCGGGCGGCGTCGGGCATCGAGCGGCGCTGCGCCACGAGCACGCGGCGCGAATGGCGGCGATCCTCCAGGTCGCCCACTACGTGCGGCTGCAGGAGCCGGCGTACCGGCGCGGCCTGGGCGAGATGGACACGATGCGCGTCGAGGCCGACATGTACCGGACGTGCGTAAAAGGCACAGATCCGGAGCGGCCGCTGTGCCTGTTCGTGCGCACGGACCAGTCGCCGCCGGGCGTGACCGAGGACCCCGACCGCGCGCCCAACGACGCCTACCGGTCGCACGGCGGCTTCCAATAGTCGCGCGCTAACGTGCCGCGGCGCCGGCCGAACCGCCAACGGCCACCGCTCTTGTCCGGAGCGGATCTGTCACATGCTGGGTCACCGCACACCCCTGAGACTGGGCCTCTGCCTGACGATCGTCGGGATGCTCGTGCTGACCGGCATGTCCTCGATGATCGCCTTCGGCGGGTGGCCGGGGACCAGCTCCGTGCCGCCGCCAGCCCGGGTCTACGCGCCTGCCCGGTCGCCTGCGGAGCCGACCGCGCACCGGCCACCGCAGCGGGTCGTGCTCGGCGGGAGGTCGACGGAGGTCGGAAGCCGGACGCCGGACCCGGCTAAGCCGGCTAAACCGTGAGCAGTTCGGCCACGCGGGCGAGGAACGCGGCCGCTGCGGGTCCGCTGAGCGCCCGCGCGTCGCACGCGAGCACGAGGTCCATGCGCGAGGCCGCGACCAGCGCGCCGTCCACCCCGGCCGGGCGCTCGGCCGCCGCCCCCGCCCCGAGCGTCGCCGCGAAGCCGGGTGTCAGCACGGGTTCCAGGCGCCGCGCGGCGACGGCGGAGAGCACGAACGTCGCACCCGCGAGCTCGGCGGCCGTCAGCCCGCCGGCCGCCGCCCGCGCGCCCAGCCCGTCCAGCTCGTCCGCGATCGTCCCGGCGTCCTTCGTGTCGGCGTCGAAGACGACCGGCGTCACCGGTCCCTCCGGCCCGGCCGTCGCCACCGCGACGTTGACGCGCGCGTAGCGCTCGAGCCGCCCGTCGCGATACGCGCCGTTGACGTCCGGGCGCTCCCGCAGCGCGACGGCGACGGCCCGCACCAGCGACGGCAGCGGCGCTCCCGTGACCTCGGCGGACACGCTGAACGCGGGAACGGTCGCGCGCGCCTCGGCCACGCGCCGCACCGCGCTCTGCTGGGCGCGTGACAGCTCGACGACCTCGACCCGGCCCTTCGCGGTGTCCGCCATGCCGGCGGCACCTTAGCCGGGATCCACCGATTCTCGCGGCGAATCAACGCCGGATGCAGGGCCAGCCGCCGATCGGCCGAGCACCCAAGTGAACCACCACGTCGTTGCTCGGGCGATCGACTCCTGTCCCGGCCTACGGCGCCGATTCATCCACGATGATCGGTGGATCCAGGCTTAGATGGTCGAGCTCACGGGGGCCATCGCGCAGCGCCCGCGGCCGTCGCGCTTGGCGGCGTACATCGCCGCGTCGGCGCGCCGCAGCAGCCTGCCCGCGTCCTCCTGGCCCGGCTGCGCCACCGCGACGCCGATCGCCGCCGTGACCTCCGCCGGCCCGTCATCGAGCAGGTAGGGCTGGGCGACCGAGCTGCCGAGCCGCTCCGCGAGCGCCATCGCCGCCACGTCGTCGGCCACCCCCTCGCACACCACGGTGAACTCGTCGCCGCCCAGCCGCGCCACGGTGTCCGATCCGCGCAGCTCGGCGCGCAGCCGCCGGCCGACCTGGATCAGCACCTGGTCGCCGCAGTGGTGGCCGAGCCGGTCGTTGACGCTCTTGAAGCCGTCGAGGTCGACGAACATCAGCACCAGCTGGCCGCCGAGACCCTCGCGGCCGGGCTCGTCGGCCGGCGCGCGGGCCGCGCGGGCGAGCGCCTGCTCGAGCCGGTCGGCCAGCAGGACGCGGTTCGGGAGCCCGGTCAGCGGGTCGCGCAGGGCCAGCCGCACCAGCCGGCGCTCGGCGCGCTGGCGCTCGACCGCGTAGAGCATCGCCCGCGACAGCGAGGCGGCGTCGACCCGGCCCTTCATCAGGTAGTCCTGGGCACCGGCCTGCACCGCCTCGAGCGCGACCTGCTCGTCGATCAGGCCGGACAGGACGACGACGGGCACCTCCGGCGCGACCGTGCGCAGCCGCCGCAGGCCGTCGAGGCCCTCCGAGTCGGGCAGCGAGAGGTCGAGCAGCACGAGGTCGGCGAGCCCGCGGGTGATCGGCTCCTCCGAGTCGGCCAGGCGGTCGCAGGTGGTCAGGACGGTCGCGTCGCCGCCCTCGCGCAGCATCTCGGCCACCAGCCGCCGGTCGCCCGGGTTGTCCTCGACCAGCAGCACCCGGACGGCCTCGCGGTCCGCGGCCAGCAGATCCAGGACCGCGGACGGGGAGGCGCCGGGTTCGCGCCCGCTCATCCCGGCACCCGCCCGTTCGGGAGCTGCGCCATCCGCAGCCAGAAGACGTCGAGCGCCCGCACGAGCGCCCCGAAGTCGTCGAGCCCCATCGGCTTGACCAGGTAGGAGTTCGCGTGCAGGGCGTAGCAGTCGGCGACGTCGGCCGGCGCGGACGACGTGCTCAGCACGATGACCGGGATCGACTTCAGCGCCGGGTCGGTCTTGATCGCCTGCAGCACCTCGCGCCCGTCGCGCCCGGGCAGGTTGAGGTCCAGGAGGACCAGGTCGGGCCGCTCGCCGCCGCCACGCAGGTGCGCGAGCGCCTGCTCTCCGTCACCCACCGCGAGCAGATCGGCCGGGATCGCCTCCTCGCGGGCGGCCTCACGCAGCAGCCGGACGTCGGCCACGGAGTCGTCGACGACGAGGATCCGCGGGCGCCGCGGCGTCACGGCGCGGACCCGGGGAGCTCGAAGCGGAAGGCCGCCCCGCCCTCCGGCCGCGGCTCCGCCCAGATGCGCCCGCCGTGCCCTTCCACCACCTTGCGCGCGATCGCCAGCCCGACCCCGGTGCCCGGGTACTCGTCGCGGTTGTGCAGGCGCTGGAACATGCGGAAGATCCGCTCGGAGTGGACGCCGTCGAAGCCGATCCCGTTGTCGGCGACCGTGAACCTCCAGCTGCCGCTCGCGACGTGCTCGGCGGAGACGTCGATCTCCGGCGCGCGGTCCGCGGGAATGAACTTCAGCGCGTTGCCGAGCAGGTTCTGGAACAGCTGGCCGAGCTGCTGCACGTCGCCGGTCACCGCCGGCAGGTCGCCGTGGCGGATCCGCGCCGCCAGGCCCTCGCGGCCCGCGGTCAGGGTCGCGGCGACGCGGTCGACCAGCGCGCCGGTGTCGACCCGCTCGGCCTCGCGGTCGTAGCGGCCGACGCGCGAGTACGCGAGCAGGTCGTCGATCAGGGCGCGCATGCGCGCCGCGCCGCCCACGGCGAAGCGGATGAACTCGTCCGCGTCGGGATCCAGCCGCCCCTCGTAGCGGCGGGCGAGCAGCTGCAGGTAGCTCGTCACCATGCGCAGCGGCTCCGACAGGTCGTGCGAGGCGATGTAGGCGAACTGCTCGAGCTCGGCGTTGGACCGCTGGAGGTCCTCCGCGCGCTCGTGCAGCGCGTGCTCGACCGCCTTGCGCGCGGAGACGTCGCGCCAGACCGCCATCCCGCCGATGGTCCGCAGCGCGTCGTCGTGCATCGGCGCGACCTGCATCCACCACGTCGTCCCGTTGGCGTCGCGGTAGTCGAACGAGCGGCCCTCGCCCGCCAGCGCCGCGCGGAACTGCGGCTCGATCTCGCCGATCCCGGGGCCACCGACGACGTCGCCGATCATCCGGCCCTCGAGCTGCCCGGGAGTGCGGCCGAGGCGCTCGACGCCGCCGCCTTCGACGACCAGCAGCCGCAGGTCGGCGTCGAAGACCATGATCACGGTGTCCGGCAGGTTCTCGACCAGCGCCCGGTAGCGCGCCTCGGAGCGGGTCACGGCCTCCACCATCGTGCGTCGCTCCGTGACGTCCTCGAGCGTCACCACGAACTGCTCGGTGTCTCCGCACGCGTCACGCAGCGCGGCGACGTGGCAGCGCAGGTGCGCGTAGTCGCCCGCGCTGCGCTTCCAGCGATGCTCGCCGACGTACCGGTCGGTGCGCCCGCCGGCCAGGGCGCCGAGCCCGAGGTCGAACTGGTCGCGGTCATCGGGGTGGACCAGATCGGTGATGCGCAGCTCGCCCAGCTCGTGCTCCGTATGGCCCGTCAGCTGGCTGAGCGCGGGGTTGACGCGCACGAAGTCGCCGCCGGATCCGACGAGCGCGAGCCCCATCGCCGCGCCACCGAACGCCTGCGAGAAGCGCTCCTCGGCGGCGCGCAGCTCGCGCCGGGCGGCGACCCGCTCGGTGACGTCGCGGATCACGCCGGTGAACGCCCGCCGGCCGTCGCCGGCCCAGGCCCCGAGCGACAGCTCGATCGGGAACTCCGAGTCGTCCTTGCGCAGCCCCTCGAGCTCGACCGTGCGGCCGATCACGCGCTCCTCGCCGGTCGCGTCGAAGCGCGCCATGCCGGCGGCATGGGCGGCGCGGTAGCGCTCGGGCATGAGGACCTGCAGCGAGCGGCCGAGCACCTCGCCGGCGGTCCAGCCGAACATCGTCTCGGCGCCGCCGTTGAAGAACACGATGCGGCCGTGCTCGTCGGCTGAGACGATCGCGTCGCGGGACGCGTCCATGATCGCTCGGAAGCTGCCGGGGTCCGCGCTGGGCTCGTGGGCGCCGGCGTCCTGGAGGCCGGCCGTGACGTCGCGCAGGCGCGACGCGAGAGCCGGGTCGGTGGTCTCGGCCAGCGCGGCGCACGCCGACAGCTCGCCGAGCAGTGCCGCGATCGACGACTGGTCGCCGGTGACCGCCGGCGAGGGCTGTTGGGACTTGGACATCGCGAGGGTGGTGCGGTCGGGACGGCCGTGGGCAGGCCGGCC
>JAXDHL010000032.1:0-19978 GCA_034664525.1 Solirubrobacteraceae bacterium | reverse complement strand
CTCACGCGCTGGCACGAGCTGCCCGGGGCGCAGCGCTCCGACCGGGCCGTGCTCGGGCTCGGCCGCGGCAATCCGCTGAAGGACTTCCCGCTCACGCGCGCGGCCTACGAGGCGCTGGCCGAGCCGCGGCCGGAGCTGTGGCTGTTCGGGATCGAGCCGGAGGTCGCCGACGGGATCGCCGGCCCGGTGACCTACCACCGGCGGCCGTCGGACGCCGAGGTCAACGGGCTGCTCAACACGGCGACCGTGTTCCTGCAGACCTCGCGCCACGAGGGCTTCTGCCTGCCGATCCTCGAGGCGATGGCGGCCGGCGCGCCGGTCGTCTGCACCGACGCGCACGGCAACCGCGACTTCTGCCGCGACGGCGTCAACTGCCTGATCCCGGTCCGCCACCCGCACGCGGTCCGCGACGCCGTCCAGCGCCTGCTGACCGATCCGGACCTGCGCGCGCGGCTGGCCGACGGCGGCCGCGAGACCGCCGAGCGGTACGCGCTCTCGCGCAAGCTCGACGAGCTCGATGCGTTCTACCGCGACCTCGCCGAGCGCCGTGCCTCGGGCCGGATGCCGGATCCGGTCGTGCGCGCGGTCCGGACGCGCAGCGGCGTCGCCTAGTAGCCGGTGGGCGCACACGTCACCGATCCGGTGGGGGGTGCGCGCTGGAGGTCCACGAGCGACCACTCCTGCACACCGTCCGGAGCCCTGCGCGCCAGTGGTCGCATGACGACCACGAACCGCCGAGGGTCGAGCGAAGCGACCACGTGTGTCGAGTCGTGACGCCGCGCGCCCCGGCGCCCCCGAAATCCCCTAATGCGCCTGCACGACGGTCGCGAGCCGGTTGAGCAGCCCGCGGAGCTGTTCCAGGTCCTCGCCGCCGAGCTCCGCCGCCCACTCGGCCTCGACCTCGCGGACGGCGTCGCGGATGACCTGACGCGTGGCATCGCCGCGCTCGGTCGCGTACACGCGCTTGGAGCGCACGTCCTCCGGGTCGGCCCGCCGCTCGACGTAGCCGCGGGTCTCGAGCTGGCCGAGCAGGTAGTTGAGGGCCTGCTTGCTCATGTTCGCCTGGGCGGCGAGATCCACCGGCCGCTGCCCGCTCGGTCCCGGCCAGCGCAGGACCGCCAGGTGGGCCGGGACCAGATCGTCGAAGCCGGCTTCGTGCAGCGCGGCGAGGATCCGCCGCTGGATGACGTCGAGCGGCATCCGCAGCAGGGCGCCGAAGAGCGGGGGCGGTGGGGTAAAGGGACTTGACACGGGATGGTGGCGGGCGTACGTTGGTCAAATGACTTTACCCGAAACCCGTTCCACGATCCGCCTCGGCACGATGACGATCGAGTTCCTACTCGAGCCCGGCGAGACAGACGGCTCGGTTTCGGTCTTCCGCTGCGACCTGCCGGGCGGCTCGCGGGTCCCGGCGCCCCACAGCCACGACGCCTTCGACGAGACCGCCTACGGACTGAGCGGTGTCACCACATTCACGGTCGGCGGGGTCACCACCGACCTCGGACCGGGCGAAGCGCTGTTCATCCCGCGCGGCGTCGTCCACGGCTTCGCCGTCGGCGACGGGGACGCGTCGGTCCTGTTCGCCACCACCCCCGGGCTGTTCGGTCCCGCGTACTTCGCGGACATGGCCGAGGTCCTCGGCGCGGGCGGCCCGCCGGACCTCGAGGCGGTCTTCGCGGTCATGCGGCGTCACGGCCTGACGCCGGTCGCCTGACGCGTCCGCTCCAGCTCCCGCAGGACCCCGCCGACAGTTGTAGGGGCACCCCGCCGTTTTTCCCTACAGTCAGGTTTCCAGTCGACGTCGAGGCCCGGTCCGTTTCTCCGCCGGTGACGTTCAGCCCCACCGGAAGGACCACATGCGCCGCCGTTTCCCCCACGCAGCGTTCGCTGCTGCGCTCGCTTTGCTCTGCTGCTTCCTGCTGCCCGCCGCCGCCCAGGCGGCGACGCTGTCGGGCACGATCACCGACAGCGTCGGCGGCACGCCGCTCGAGGGCGTCCAGGTGTCCTACAGCGGCCAGTCCGCGACCACCGACGCGAGCGGGCACTACGGCCTCACCGTCGCCGCCCAGAGCGGCGCCGAGCTTCAGCTCACCGGCGGTGGCCCGAGCATCGACTACGTCGCGAAGCGGGTCGCGATCAGCACCAGCGGCGACACCGTGCACGACGAGACGATGGCGGTGGGCGGGCACATCGCCGGCACCGTCAAGGATGCCCAGACCGGGCAGCCCATCCCCGGGGCGACCATGGAGCTCAGCATGAACGGGACCACCGTCTCGCCTCAGACCACGGCTGCCGACGGCACGTACGTCTTCCACGCACTCGCGCCGTCGACGTCGTCCCTGAACAGGCTGACGGTCGTCGCGCCCGGCACCGGGCCGTTCATCAACGACATCTCCCAGACCGTGATCCCGGTGGCGGTCACCGCGGGCGAGCAGACCACGAACGACTTCACGCTGCAGCGCGGCGGAACGGTCACCGGCAGGATCACCGCGCCCGATGGCCACGGCGTCGCCGGGGCGAGCGTCGGCATCATGGTGCCGCAGCCGTACCCGCAGGCCTCCAAGATCGGCGGCCATGGGACCACGGACGCGTCGGGCACCTACACGCTGCACGGGGTGGACGCCGGCTCCGGCCTGACCGCGACCGCGAACCCGCCCTTCGATCCCGCGAACCCGGACCACGGCCTGTCGCGCGTCGAGTCCGGCCCGTTCGACCTCGCGGTCGACGGGACGACCGTCGTCGACTTGAAGATGGTCACCGGCGCCACGCTGACCGGGCGGATCCTCACGGACGACACCCACCAGCCGCTCGAGCGCGTCGCGGTCCGGGCCGTCAACGCGTCCAACCAGCTCGGTGCAGCCACCCTGACGGCCGCCGACGGCGTCTACAGGCTGACCGGCCTGGCCCCCGGCCACTACCGGATCAACGTCACGACGAACGAGGGCGCGCCGGCCACGACCGCCGCCTACTACGGGACCTCGTTCGAGTTCGACGTCCCGGATGGGGTGACGACGCGCGACATCGTGCTCTCGAAGACGCCGCCGGCCCGGCCGGCCATCCCGGCGCCCCCCGCCGCGGCGGCGAAGACGAGCGGCTCGTCGAAGCCGAAGGTCTCGGCCACCGGCGTGTTCAGCCCGGGGATCAAGGTCAGCTGCAAGGCCGCCACGGCCTGCGGCGTCTCGACCACCGCGATCGCCGCGGGCAAGCACGTCTACGCGAAGGCGAAGGGCAAGCTCGCCGCCGGCAAGAGCTCGGCGGTCAAGCTGAAGCTGTCGAAGGCGGGTCTGCGGGCCCTCAAGCGGCGGAAGGTCCTCAAGGTCGTCGTCAAGACGGTGGTCACGGCCCCCGGTCGCGCGCCGCTGACCGTGAAGCGCACCCTGACGCTGCGCGCCCCGAAGGGGCGTGCCTGAGCGTCAGAGGTTCTCGGCGACTTCGGGCGCGGTCCGGTTGAACACCCAGAAGCCGAGCGCGAACGCCGCCACGGTGATCCCGACCGGGATCGCCAGATAAGGCCAGCCGCCGATCGCGTCGGCCGCCGACGGCGCCGCGGGGTCGAACACCGAGTGGCGGATCTGCTCGATCACGACCGACAGCGGGTTGCACATGATCAGGTGCACGGCCCAGGCCGCGCTCACGGACTCGATCGGGTACAGGATCGGCGACGCGTAGAAGCCCGCCTGCAGCACCACGTCCCAGATCGGCTGCACGTCGCGGAAGCGCACGAACAGTGCCGACAGCAGCATCGCCAGGCCGGTGACGAGCACGAACAGCATCGCCAGCATCGGGAAGATCACCAGCCAGCTGAGGCGCACCGGCACGCCCTGGATCGCCATGAAGACGCCGACCGCGATGAAGTTCAGACCGAGGTTCAGCGCGCTCGTCACCACCACGGACAGCGGGATCACGATGCGCGGGAAGTGGATCTTGCGCACGAGGTTCTCGCGGTTGAGCACGGCGCCGACCGACGCGCCGGTCACCTCGGCGAAGAACTGGAAGATCATGATGTTCGCGAGCAGCGCGGGCGCGTAGAACTTCACGCCCTTGCCGAGGTGCAGCACGACCGTGAAGATCACGTAGTAGACGCCGAACATCAGCAGCGGCCGGGCGAGCTGCCAGATGTAGCCGAGGACGGAGCCGAAGAACTTCAGGCGGAACTCGAGGTAGGCCAGCGTCCAGGTCAGCGCGGCGCCGCGGCGCCAGTCGCCGGTCACGGCGCGCGGGCCGGTCATGCGCGTGCCGCCGGCCGCGCGGATCTGCTCGACGAGCTCGCTCATGCCAGCGCCTCGATGCGGTCGAAGTGCAGGTCGTGCTCGAGCGCGACGACGCCGCCGGTGTCGACCGTCCCGGTGACGATGAACGAGATCATGCGCGGGTAGCGGTCGATCAGGCGGTTGCCGGAACCGCGGTGGGAGATCTGCGGCGTGACGTGGTAGCGGCCCGGCGAGAGGATGTTCGGGAACCGCAGCGTGAGCCGGGCGACGTCGCCGGCGCGGAACCTGCCGGTGTGCTCGTTGGTCCACACCGAGCTGGTGGCGAACACCGGCTGCCGGTCCTGGTTGGAGATCGTGATCCCGACCGACGGATCCTCGACGTCGGCGGTGAACTCGACCGTCGCCTTGACCACCAGCTCCTTGCCCTGCGGCGCGGCCTCCAGCGGCTCGTCGTCGGGCGACTGGACCCACAGCTGGGTGAAGCGCGCGCTGCCGTCGCCGAAGCGGTCGTCGTCGGCGTGCGCGGGCTGGTCGCGCCCAGTCGCGCTCTCGCGCTGGAAGTTCTGCTCCAGGTAGCGCTCGCCGATCAGCTCGGGATCGCCGATCGCGACCACCTGGCCGCGCTCCATCAGCATCGCCCGGTGGCAGAAGCGCTTCACGGACGGCATGTCGTGCGTGACCAGGCAGATCGTGCGGCCGGCGTCGCGCAGCTTGTTGAACTGGTCGAAGCACTTCTGCTGGAACGCGGCATCGCCGACCGCCAGCACCTCGTCGATCAGCAGCACGTCGGCGTCGACCTGGATCATCACCGCGAAGGCGAGCCGGACGTGCATGCCCGAGGAGTAGTTCTTGAGCTTCACCGTCTCGAACTCCTGAAGCTCGGAGAACTCGAGCACCTGCTCGTAGCGCTCGCGCGCCTGCGCCGGGGTGAGGCCGAGCATGATCCCGTTGAGGATCACGTTGTCGCGCGCGGCGAGGTCGGGGTTGAAGCCGACCCCGAGCTCGATGAACGTCGACATCCGGCCGTTGACCCAGATCTCGCCGCCGTTGGACTGGTAGATGCCGGCGATCAGCTTCAGCAGCGTGCTCTTGCCCGAGCCGTTGCGGCCGACGATCCCGAAGAACTCACCCTCCTCGACGTGGAAGCCGACGTCGTCGACGGCGGTGAACTGGTCGAAGCCGGAGCGCCGAAAGGGGTGGAGCGCACGCTCCTTGAGCGTGTGCATCTGCTCATGTGGGCGCTTGAAGTGCTTCGAGACGCCCTCCACGACGATGGCAGGGGTGGCGGACACTCCCGCCTATTCTCGCAGCCTCGTGCCGGATTCCCTCCGCGTATCCGTCGTCGTGTGCACAGTGGACCGCGAGGTCGCCCTGCGCGACACCGTCGACGCCCTGCGCCGGCAGACCTTCAGCGCCTTCGAGGTCGTCGTCGTCAACGGTCCGTCGGCCGACGGGACGGCCGCCTTCCTGTCGTCGCTGGGTGACGCGGTGCGCGTGCGCTCGAACCCCGAGCGCCACCTGTCGCGGTCGCGCAACCTCGGCATCGCGGCGGCCGCCGGCGACCTCGTCGCGTTCCTCGACGACGATGCCGTCCCGGAGCCCCGCTGGCTGGAGGAGCTGGTGGCCCCGTTCGCGGCCGACGCCCGGCTCGGCGCCGCCGGCGGGTTGGTGCTCGACCACACCGGCGTGCGTGCGCAGTGGCGGCACCTGGTCGCGTTCCGCACGGGGGACCACGACTTCGACCGCCTGCCGCCGTTCGACGACGTCGTCGGCCCCGGCGCCGACCCCTTCCTCTACGTGCCGGGCGGCAACAGCGCGTTCCGGCGCGCGGCGCTTGCCGAGATCGGCGGCTTCGACGAGGAGATCGAATACAACTTCGACGAGACCGAGGTCTGCCTCCAACTGCACGACGCCGGCTGGGGCGTGCGGTCGCTGGACGGGGCGACCGTGCACCACCGGGCGCTGCCGTCGCACCTGCGCACCGACGCGGCGTTCGTGGACCCGCTGTTCGAGGTCAAGAACCGGGTCTACTTCGGGCTGCAGCACGGACGGGCGACGCGCACGCAGGCGGAGGTGCTGGCGGCGCTGTCGCGCCACGTCGGGCACCTGCGCGGCTCGGCGCGCGACGCCCGGGTGCGCGGCCGGCTGACCGATGCGCAGCTCGCGCGCTACCTGGGCCGCGCCGACGCGGGCTTCCACCTCGGGCTCCAGCGCGGGCTGCACGGCGCCCGCCGTGGGGTCGTGATCCCGCCCGCCGCCGGCGCCGCCTTCGCGCCCTACCCGGTGCTGACGCCCGACGGCCCGCGCCGTCGCGTGGCGGTGATCGGCGGCCGCGCGGACGACCTGGCCGCGGCCGGGCACGAAGTGCACGCGATCCTGCCGGTCGCCGCCGGTGAGCCGTACCGCGTCGGCTACGAGGCCGGCAGCTGGGTCCGGCGCGTCCCGGTCAACCCGCACTGGTCGGCGGCCGTCGATCCGCGCGTGGCGGCGATCCAGGGCGCGCTCGCCGACATCGGCGAGGCCGAGGTGCTCGGCGACCCCGGCCCGCCGGTCCCGCCCGGGACGCCGTTCCCGGTCGACTGGGAGCTCGAGGCGCGCGCCTGCCTCGACGCGTCCGCGGACGACCGGTTCGTCGACGCCGTCTACGGGCGGCTGCTCGGGCGCGAGCCGGACCCGGTCGGCCGGCGCGCGATGCTCGGCGCGCTCGACAGCGGTCGCGCCCGCGTCGACGTGCTGCGCGGCGTCTTCGCCGGCGTCGAGGCGCGGGGGCGCGGCATCCCGGCCGATCTCGCCGACCGGCTCCCTCGCTCGTACGCCGCCGCGGCGTCGGTGCTGCGGGGCGCATGGCTGGAGGCCGACGACGGCGTCTTCGCGGACATCGCCGGGCGCCTGCTCACCGGGGCGCCGGCCGCGCCGTCGGCGGACCGCCGGGCGCTCGTGCGCGCGCTGGCGGCGACGCCGGAGGCGCGCGAGCGCGTCGCCCGGCCGCAGGCGCTGCCGCCCGGCGACGTCCGCACGCCGGACGAGCTCGGCGCCGGACTGAACGCGCTGGCGCGCGGCGACGACTTCGCGGGCGGCGCCTACCGGCTGCTGTTCGGACGCGCGCCGGACCCCGCCGGCGTCTACGCCGTCGCCGAGCAGCTGCGCGCCGGGCGCACGCGGGCGGAGGTCCTGGTCGAGCTCGCCGGCTCTGAGGAGGCGGCCCGGCGCGGCCTGCGCGCCGACGTCGTCGAGCGGCTGGTGGGGGAGCGGGCGTTCCGGCTGCAGACCGCGCTGGCGCGGCTCAGCCGCGTGGCCGCACGCGCCGGAAGGCGCGCTTCGCGCGCGTGAGCACGCCATAGACGACCGGCCGGCGCTTGACCGCGACGACCGCGCGGTCGACGGCGCGATAGCGGGCCGCGTCGCGCCAGGCCTCGAGCTGGGCGACGCGGGTCTCGGCCATCCGCTTCTCCTCGCCGAGGATCCACGCGCGCGTCTCGAGCTCCTGGACCTTCTCGTCGTAGGCGGCGTTCGCGGCGGCGGCCGCGGCGTCGTGCTTGCCGTAGATCCCGTGGGCGAGCTCGCGGTTGGCCCGGGCGAGCTCGGCGTTGGCGCGCTCGAGCTCGCGCAGCCGGGCGGCGGAGACGGGCGCGGCGACGACCTCCAGGCGCGCCGCGGCGCGGTCCAGGACCGTGGCATCGAAGCCGGCGCAGGCGACGTGGGCGGTGGCGCCGTCGGGATCGCGCTCGCCCCACAGCTCGACGTGGCCGCCGAGCGGCTCGTCGCCCTCGGCGGGCGCGAGCACCGAGCCCTCGGCGACGTGCTGGTGCAGCCAGCGCACGCCGGGCAGGCCGGCCAGCGAGCGTCGGTCGGTCGTGCAGACCAGGAGCTTCACGCCCGACTGCGCGAGGCGCTCGAGCTCGGCGGGGGCGATCGCGGTGTCGCCGAGCACGAGCACGGCGTCCGCGTCGGCGCGGTCGGCGCGGCGGACCGCGTCGGCGGGCGCGAGCAGCTCGGGCAGCACGCCGGCGTCGGCGCGCCGCTCGGCTTCGTCCAGACCGGCCTGATCGTCGAGCGCAAGCCGCACCGTCGCCCCCGCCTCGGCCACCAGCGCCGCCCCCTCGGGGGACCCGCCGGCGTCGAGCACGCGCAGTCCGGCGCACAGCTCGGCGGCGAGCGCGTACCGGTGCAGCAGGGCGGCCTCCATGGTCGCGGGACCCTATCGTTCGCGCCGTGGGCGGACCCGCCGAGCAGCGCGCCGACTGGGCGTCCGCCGTGGCCGGCCCGGGCGCCGTCGCGCTCGACGATCAGGCCGACGTCGCCGCCGCGCTCGCCGCCCGCCCGGCAGCCGCGACCTGGCTGACCGGCTACCACCCGGCGGCCGACCCCGCGCTGGAGGCCGCCGCCACCGCCGGCGTCCGGCTCGTCGTCGCGGTCCCCCCGGCCGACGGGCCGCGGCTCGCCAGGCGGCTCGGCGCCACGGCCGTCCCGCAGTGGGAAGCCGTGATCGGGGAGGCGCCGCCGGAGACCGCCGTCTGCCACCTCGTGTGCGCCAACGTCGCCCTCCCCGCCACGCGCGTCGCCGGGCTCGAGCGCGCGGTCACCGCTCTGCGCGCCGCCAACGCGCGGCTGTCCCGTGGCTAGTACGCCGCCCCGTCTGGACTCGACCGCGGGGCAAGAGTACGGTCGGCATACCGATCAGCGAGGTGGCTCATGTCCGACAAGGGGAAGACGAACATCGTCGTCATGTGGACGGCTCCTCCGGAGGATGTCGCGGAGGGCGATCGCATCTTCGACAGCCACGTCAAGTGGATGAGGGGACACCCTCGGGAGGGCGACACCGCCCTCGTGTCCTACGGGATCTCGAAGGGGCCGGAGCTGGCGAACCCGGTGGACCCGACCTCCGAGCCGACCGGCAACACGATCTTCGTCCTCAATGAGGTCTATGAGACGCCGGCCGGCGTTCCCGAGCACTGGAAGCAGGCGGTTGAGAGTTGGCAGGACCTGCCGGCGTTCATGGACTGGAGCGCCAAGGTCGACGTCAAGACGCTGCACAGCGGGGCCGTCGTCCAAGGCCTCTGGTAGCGGCGGCGGGCGCCGTCAGCCGAACGCCCGCCGCGCGGCAACGGGGTCCGGGATCCCGCCGGCGGGCGGCGGCCGGTCGTCGGCCGGCCGGTGCGGCAGCCGCGTGACGAGCGGCTCCTGGATGACGACCCCGGATAGCCCCGTCCACAGTTCGCGCTCCATCGCCGGCTCGCGCGCCAGCCGATCACATGCAGCCTCCCGCCGGACGAGCGCGACCGACGCGCCCGCGTCGACGCCCGCGGTCGCCAGGTCCTCGCCGCCGAGCGGCGCGTGCCACGGCCGCCTCGACGCGGGATGGCCCAGCGCGGTGACGTAGGCGAACGGCTCCACCAGCGCGGCGGCGGCGCGGCTTGCGAAGAACGGGTCGAGCTCGGTCCCGGCGGTCACCAGCAGGACCCGGTCGGCGGTGACCTCGCGCAGCCCGTCCGCCCACGCGCCCAGGTGCCCGCCGGCGCCGAGCTCGGCGAGCGCGACCGCGATCCGCACACCGCGCTGCCCGCGTAGCGACGCCAGCGTCCGCTCGACCCCGCCGCCGGCGGCGCGGTGGGCGATGACCGCGCCGAGTGTCCGCCTGGCACGCGGGCGCGTCGGCGAGCGGCGGGCGGCGAGCTCGCCGTAGACGGCCGGCAGGTCCTCGGCGGCGACGGCGCGCTCGACCACGGCCCGCGGGCCGCCGGCGTCGATCAGCGCGCGGGCGCCGGCGGCGTCGATCGTCCGCAGGGCTTCGCGCAGGTCCTCGCGCACCCAGCCCGACTCGCCCTCGAGGACGACGTCGATGAGCGCCCCGATCGGGGTCGCCAGCACCGGCCGGTTGGCGGCCAGCGCCTCGCGCGAGACGTTCGAGAACGTCTCGTAGCGGGCGGGCACCACCACCGCGTGGTGGGCGCCCATCAGCGCCCGGACCTGCTCGTACGGGACGCGGTCCTGGAAGCTGATCCGCGCGTCGGGCCTTGCCCGGCGCGCGAGCTGCGCCTTCAGCGAGCGGCCGCCGGCGCCCATCGGGGTGTCGCCGCCGGTGATCGTCAGCTCGAGGTCGACGTCCGGCTCGGCGAGCACCGCCTCGATCAGCTCGGCGATCCCCTTGCGCGGCTCGATGCGGTTGAGGTAGAGCAGGCGCAGCGGGCCGTCCGCGGGCGGCGACGGTCCGGGCGCGACGCCGTCGAGGTCGACCGGCTGGGTGAGCCGGACCGGCTCCGCCGTCGTGCCGTAGAGCGCGCGGTAGCGGTCGAGCACGTCGCCGCCCGGCCACAGGAACACGTCGGCGTGACGGACCGTGAAGCGCTCGAGCGCCCACACGATCCCGTGCGACGGGTGGGGCGCCAGGCCGTTCAGCGTGGCGGTCATCTCGGCCGACGTGTGCGGCCGGCAGGCGACCACGGTGTCGCGCAGGCGCGGGTCGCCGCCGCGGCGGGCGTGCACAGCGGCGAACCCCTCGCCCTGGTAGTCGCAGACCTCGAGCAGGTCGGGCCGCAGCGCTGCGCAGGCCTCGAACAGCGACGCGCTCCAGCGGTGCGACCACGACGCGTACGGGCGGACGTCGCCCTCGGGCTCGTCGGCGAACGCGAACGCCACGCCCTCCGGCAGGCGCGGATCGCCCGCCTCCACCTGCTCGCGGAACGCTGAACTGGTGACGATCGTGACCTCGTGCTCGGCCTTCAGGTGCTCTGCCGTCATCCAGATGTATCGCCCGATGCCACCGCCCTCGACGAACGGCCACACCTCCCGCGTGGCCAGCGCGATCCGGGCCACGGCTCAGGCCGCCGTCCAGCGCACGGCCCGCGCGCGGTGGGCGGCGCGCAGCGCGGCGTCGTCCGGGGCGCCGGCGCCCGGGCGCGAGGCGGTGTGCAGGAGCAGCTCGGGGATCACCGCGCCGCGCAGGCCGAGCCGCCACAGCCGCTGATGGAACCAGCGGGCGCGCGCTCCGTCCAGGCGCGGGTGGTGCTCGAAGACCTCGGGCCGGACCAGCGCCGCCGGCGGCCCGCCGACGTCGGCGGCGTCGATCAGGGCGTCCTCGGTCCCGAGCGGGCGCTCGTGGTCGGTCCAGCTCGTCACGTAGGCGAGACGGGGGTCGCGGGCAAACGCTCGCAGCGCGCGCCCGACGAAGCCCGGTTCGGGAACGTCACCGCCGTCCAGCACCAGGGTGAGGTCGCCGCCGGCCACCGCCACCCCGAGGTTGCGGGCCGCCGCCACGCCGGACGGCGTCTGGGCGAGCAGCCGCACGCCCTGCCGGCGCTCGACGTCGGCGACGCCGCCGTGGCCGTCGTCGACGACCGTGACCTGCGGGACGGGGTGATCGGACGCGGCGACCGCGTCGAGCGTGCGCTCGAGCGCACGGCGATCGCCGGTGTGCACGACGACGGCGCGCAGGTCGAGATCGGGCAGCGCGCGCGGCGCCGGCACCGGCAGCGCCGGCGCGGCGCGGTCGGCGAGGGCGGTATGGCGGGCGCGCGGACCGTCGCCCAGCCGCAGATAGCCGTCGGGGTCGGCGCGGATGTCGGCGATCGCGGCGGCGAGGTCGGCGGCGGCGGTCCCGGCCGCGAGCCAGCCGCTGCGGTCCGGCCCGATCAGCTCGACGAGCCCGCCGACCGGCGTGGCCAGCACCGGCCGGTTGAGCGCGAGCGCCCGCACGGCGATCCCGGGCAGCACGTCCCAGCGCGGGCACACGACCGCGGCGTGCGCGTCGCGGACGGCGAGCGAAGCCTCCTCGGCGGTCGCCGGCCCGCCGTGGCTCACCCGCCGGTCGCGCGCGGCGGCGGTGGCGACCTCGCTCGCCAGCGGGCCCGCGCCGCGCACGGTGAGCGTGACGTCGGCGTCGCCGAGCAGCGCCATCGCGTCGAGCAGCTCGCGGATCCCGGTGCGCGGCGCGAGGTCGCCCACGAACACGAGCCGCAGCGTCCCGTGCTCGTCGAGCCACGGCAGCTCGGGGTCGCCCGCGGCGGCGCCGAGGTCGCCGAGCGACACGACCTCCGGCGCCAGCGGCTCGCCGTAGAAGCGCTCGAGCGCGGCGACGACGTCGCCGCCCGGGGTCAGCAGGACGTCGGCGTGGCGCAGCACGAAGCGTTCGGCGGCATCGCGCGCGGGGTCGGTCGCCACGCCGTCGAGCACGCCACGCACCTCATCGGGGAGCGACAGCCGCACCGCGACCGCGGTCCCGTCACCCGTGCGCGCGCCCTGGACCGTCGCCAGGTGCTCCGCAAACGGGGCGCTCAGCTCGACGAACCCGCCGTCCACCGTGTCGTGCTCTCGAGCAGCAGGGTCGCCACCTCGTTGCGCAGCCGCTCCCAGCGCACCGCGCCGGTCGCGCGCAGCATCGATGCGCTCCGGATGCGGTACTGCAGCAGCGGCCGCGGGATGATGCCCCCGTAGTGGCCGGCGCGGGCCAGGCGCAGGTAGAACAGCCAGTCCTCGTAGCTGACGAGGTCGGTGGAGTAGCGGAAGCCGGCGTCGAACAGCGAGCGGCGGATCAGCGCGCTGGCCGAGCCGGCCGCGTTCTGCTCCTCCGCCAAAGCCGACCAGTTGCCGAGCGGCGTGTAGCCGGGGTTCGCACCCGCGATCGGGCGCAGCTGCTCGTCGACGTAGCGCGACCACGTGCCGACGTACGCGAGGTCGCCGTCGGCCTCGAGCGCCGCCAGGCAGCGCTCGACGAAATCGGGGTCGATCAGGTCGTCGGAGTCGAGCGGCAGCACGTAGGACCCGCGCGCGTTGGCGACGCCGAAGTTGCGCGCCGCCCCGAGGCCGCGGTTGCGCTGGGTGACCAGCCGCGCGCCGTAGCGGTCGGCGAGCAGCTCGAGCATGCGGTCCTCGTCTCGCAGCGATCCGTCGTTGACGACCACCGTCTCGACGTGCGGATGGGTCTGCGCGGCGATCGATTGCAGCGTGTCCTCGACGTAGGCGTCCATCCGGTAGTACGGCACGACGACGGACACGAGCGGCTGCGAGCGCCGTCGCCGCGGCGCGCTCCGGCGTCCGCCGTCGCTCTCGCACAGCGCGAGGTAGCGCGACCGGATCATCTCCGGGTCGGTCAGCTCGTCGAGCACCCGCCGCGGGCCACCCGAGCGGCTGAGCGCGCGCACCTGCTCCGGATCGGCGACGAGCGGCTCGAGCACGTCGGCCAGCGCCTCCGCGGACGCGTCGCGCGCCAGCCACCCGCTGACGCCGGGTCGCGCGAACGCGACCAGCCCACCGACCGGGGTGGCGATGATCGGGCGGTCATGCAGCAGCGCCTCGCGCGCGACGTTCGGCCAGCACTCCCACAGCGAGGGCACGATCAAGGCGTCGTGGGCGGCGATCATCCGGCCGACCTGCTCGCGCGGCACGGGATCGTGGACGTCGATGCGCTCCTCGAGCGCGGCGCCGAAGCTGAGCTGGCCCGCCACGGAGTGCCCGAGCGGCGCTGTCCGCGTGTCGCCGCCCATCAGCGTCAGCCGCCAGTCGGCGTGCTCGAGCGCGGGCAGCGCGCGAAGGAGGTTCTGCACGCCCTTGCGGCGCTCCATGCGTCCGAGGAACAGCAGCTTCAGCGGCCCGCTGCGCTCGACGTCCGGCGCGTCCTCCTCACGATGGATCAGGAACGCGTCGGGGATCTCGGTGGCGGGCGCGAGCGCGTCGACGCCGTAGAAGCGCTGGTAGGTCGCCAGCACGTCGCCGCCCGGCCACAGGAGGGTGTCCGCGTTGCGCAGGCAGTAGCGCTCCATGTCACGCACGGCGCACGCCTCCGCATCGGTCGCCAGGTGCCCGTTGAGCACCGCGACGAGCTCGCCGGTCGTGTGCGTGCGCACGGCGATCCGCGTGTCGCGCAGGGCGGGCTCGGCGGTGCGCTTGGCCTGGATCGTGACGAAGCCCTCGGCAAGGTAGTCCGGGAACTCGATCAGGTCCGGCCCGCCGTCGGGGTACGCGGTCAGCAGCGTCTCGAAGACGCGGTGGCTGTAGGCCTGCAGCCAGTCGTAGTAGTGGCCGCGACCCTCGGGCGGCTCCTCCACGAACACCACCCGCACGTGCGGGAAGAGCTCGCCCTCGGCGGCGCTCAACTGCTCGTGGCGGGCGCGGTGGGCGGCAGTCGTGACGAGCGTCACCTCGGCCGCGCTGGCCAGCACCTGCGCGGTGGCGCGCACGATCGGCGCGATGCCGCCGCCGATGAACGGGTGCAGCTCGCGGCTGACGAGGGCGATGCGCGGCGGCATGCGCGCGAAGGCTATTGGTGGCCGCTATCCGCCGATGTGCGCGGCGATCAGCCGAGCCGGGCCCGTGGCCCGCAGGGCCCACGCGGCCGTGTCCGCCGAGCCGCGCGGCACGCGCAGGGCGAGCTCGCCGGTGGCGCCGGGCTTCAGCCGCAGGCGCGAGCCGCCGACCGTCACCCGGGCGGGCTGCGGCCCGGGAGCGGCGAAGGTGAGGCGCACCGACGTCGCGCCGGTGGCGCGTGCGTCGAGCGTGAGCGTGGCGGCGTGGCCGGGCGGGACGCTGCCGTCGGGGCCGATGCCCTGACCGGTCCAGCGCGCGCGGTCGCCGGCCCCGAGCTTCCAGACCGCGTAGGCGCTCGTCTTGCCCGGCGCGACCAGCGTGGCCGGGAGCTGCAGACGCGGGTCGTCCGGCGCGGTCACGAGCCAGCGCGGGAGCTTCGCCGTCCAGCGGGCGAGCCCGTCAGGCCCGATCCGGGTGTCGATCACCGACATCCCGGCCGCCGCCGGCACGCCGGCGCCGACGTAGGACAGCGACAGCACCGTGTCGATCTTCTTGGACCAGATCTCCGCGTACTCGGCGTCGGCGGTCGGCGCCTCCGGTCTGGCGAGCGCGGGCTGCAGGATCGCCGACGCGCCGGCCGGCATCGCGGCGTCGATGTAGGTCAGGCGCTCGCCGTGGCCGGGCGCCCCGGCGATCCCGCCCGCGACGGCGGTCGTCCCGTGCCGTTCTTGCTGGAAGCCGTACTGCATCGCGACGAGCTGCAGCCGGGCGCAGAGCGCGAGGCCGCCCGCGAGCACGCCGCGCACCAGCGCCCCGCGCCGGACGAGCAGCAGCCGCAGCATCACGACCAGTACCACGAGGCCGGCCGCGAACAGCAGCCAGCCGGTGCGCGGCAGCAGCGTCCAGCCCAGCAGGTCGCCCTCCCAGCGCTTCATCCGGGCGTCGAGCACGCGCGTCCAGAACGCCCCGGCGGGCGCGTGGAAGAAGTCGAACGAGGTCGTGCCGGGCCCGGGCGCGCCGACGAGCAGCGCCCACACCGCGATCACGCCGCCGGCGGTGATCCAGCCGCGCAGGCGGCGCAGGTGCTCGAGCGCGGCGACCGCGAACAGCGCGATCAGCGTCGCCGGGTAGAACACGTAGCGCTCCTCCTGGGACGCCTGCGCGAGCACGACGCCGCCGATCACCAGCGGGATGCTCACGAGCGTGAGTACGCCGGGCACGATGAGCCGGCGCCCCAGCCGGCCCGTCGCGGCGCCGAGCGCCGCGCCGATCCCGAGCGCGAACGGGAACACGAACGAGCCCATGACGAGCGAGCGCAGGAACGTCATCGCGCTGCGGCGCGTCGGGTCGGCCAGGTCGCCGAACAGCCGGTCCCAGATCCCGGACGGCGTCGCGGTCGCCCCGTAGTCGCCGAGCGTGGCCGTCCCGCCGCGCAGCAGGTGGATCGCGAACGCGCCGATCAGCACGAATGCGATCAGCAGCAGCCACTCCGTCCGCGCCGCCTCCTTGAGCCGGCGGCTCCACGGCACGCCGTCCTTCTGCGCGGCCACGACGCCCTCGCGCACGAGCACGGCGATCAGCAGCGCGACGAACAGCACCCCCAGGTTCAGGCGCGCCATCGCGGTCGCGCCGAGCACCACGATCGCCAGCGCTTGGTTGCGCGGCGTCGGCGCCTCGGTCACGCGCACGATCGCGACGCACGACCACAGGAACAGCGGGAACGCGAGGTTCTCGACCAGCAGGTGATCGGCGATCATCAGCCATGGCAGGGCGACGCCGAGCGTCACGGCGAGCACGCGCAGCGCGGGGTGCTCGATGATCCGGCGCGCCAGCAGCGCCGCCGGCCACACCGCGCTGGCCAGGAGCACGACGTTGACGAAGTGGGCGATCGTGAACGCGGCGGAGGTGCCGGCGAGCCCGTACGGGACGCCGAGCAGCGCCGGGTACAGCCGCTGCGGACCGCGCGTCCAGTACGGCATCGCCTCCCACAGACCACCCGGGAGATGCCCGGTGATCCAGCGGCCCGCGTGGACGTAGAGCCACTCGTCGAGGTACCAGCCGTCGACCTCGCGCACGCGCACCCACATCAGCACCACGAGCACGACGGCCAGCACCGCGTACGCGACGAGCTCGTAGCGCGGCGCCCGCCCGCCTGCCCGGCTCGAGCCGCGCGGTGCCGCCGCGGCGGGCTCGGATGTCGCCTGACCGGTGGCCATGAGGCCCCGCAAGGGTAGTCGCGGCACCCCGCGCGAGCGTCCGGTCCGCTTGAATGGGTGCCCTCGTGGCCGTGACCCAGACTGCCGACGCGCGTGCCGAGCGGTTCACCGTCTCCGAGGACCGCTACCGGATCGTCGCCTACGCGGCGCTGGTCACGCTGACGCTGATCATCTGGACCGGGGCGGCCGTGCGGCTCACCGGCTCCGGGCTGGGCTGCTCGCACTGGCCGAACTGCGAGGCCGGGCGCGTGCTGCCCGCGTTGCAGGGCCATGCGCTGATCGAGTTCGGCAATCGCATGGTCACCGGCGTCGTCGGGCTGCCCTGCCTCCTGGCCGCGATCGGCGCCTTCCGGCTGCGGCCGTTCCGCCGCGACCTCGTGGTCCCGGCCGTGATCCTGCCGCTCGGCGTGTTGGCCCAGGCCGTGCTCGGCGGGCTGACCGTGCTGTTCGATCTCTCGTGGGAGATGGTGATCGCCCACTATCTGCTGTCGGCGGCGCTGCTGGTCGCGGCGGCCGTGCTCGTGTGGCGCCTGCGCCGCGGCGAGCGGGCGGCGCGCGAGGAGAACCCGCGCGCGGTGGTGTTCGCCACGCGGGCGCTGACCGCGTTCGGCGGCTACGTCGTGATCGCCGGCACGTTCGCCACCGCCGCCGGCCCGCACGCCGGCGGCGCCGGGACCGGCGACTACGTCGCCCGGCTCGACGGCCTCGGCGCCCACACCCTGCGCACGCTGATCCACCTGCACGGGCACTCGGCGACCGTCATGGGGATCGCCGCCGTCGGACTGTGGTTCGCCGCCCGCCGCGCCGGCGCGGGCAGGCTGCTGATGCGGGCGCTGACCGCCGTCTGTATCGGCATGGCGATCCAGGGCGTGGTCGGGCTGATCCAGTACCACTCGGCGCTGCCGAGCGGCCTGGTGTGGGTGCACGCCTCGCTGGCCGCGGTCCTGTGGATCGCGCTCGTGTTCGCCTTCCTGGCCGCGGGCCGGCCGGTGCGGCGCGTCAGCTGAGCGGCTCGTCGGCGGGCAGCGGGACGTCCTGCGGCGAGCGACCCTCGCCGCCCGCGTCCCAGGACTCCCAGGCGAGGCCGTCGCGCCCGACGTGCTCCCCGTGCCCGCCGACCGCGAGCAGCTCCAGCAGCTCGGAGCCCCGGTTGACGAGCTGCCGGCGCTCGTCCGGGCCCACGCGGGCGAGCTCGCCGCGGGCCAGCGTGTGCGGCTCGCCGCCCTCGAGCAGCAGCGTCAGCTCGCCGGCCAGCACCAGATAGACCTCCTCCTGCTCACGGTGGCGGTGCACCCGCCCGCGCTCGCCCGGCTGCAGCACGATCAGGTTGATCCCGAAGCTCGTGACGCCGAGCTCCTGGCGCAGGCGCTGGAAGCGCGTCCCGGCCGCGGCCGCCGCGTCGATCCGTGCGAAGCCCGCCACCTACGCACTCGCCGCCTGGTCGCGGCCGCCGGCTTTCGCGGCGTAGAGCGCCCCATCGGCCCGCTCGAGCAGCTCGCTGAGGTCCTCGTCGTGGAGCGTCGCGCTGCCGATCGAGACCGTGACGTCGATCGGCCCCGCCGACGTGGGCACCGGGCCGTCGGCGATCGCCGCCCGCATCGACTCCGCCAGCGTGCAAGCGCCGTCGGCGCCGGTCTCCGGCAGCGCGACCAGCAGCTCGTCGCCGCCGAGCCGGCCCGCGAGATCGGCGCTGCGCAGGCGGCCGCGCAGGCGCCGCGAGACCTCGCGCAGCACCTCGTCGCCGGCCCGGTGGCCGTGGCGGTCGTTGATCGACTTGAAGTGGTCGACGTCGAACATCAGGACGCTCAGCCGCAGCCCGTGACGCTTGGCGCCGGCGAGCAGCACGTCGAGTTCGTGCAGCATCGAGCGCCGGTTGCGCAGCCCGGTGAGCTCGTCGAAGAGCACGAGCTCCTCGAGCCGGTCGTTGCGCGCCGTCAGCTCCTTGACGAGCGCCTTGGTGCGCGCGGCCGCGAACGCGCGCCCCAGCAGGTCGGCCGGCTCGGGCGGGGTCAGCAGCACGTCGTCGGCGCCCAGCTCGAGCCAGGCGAGGACCTCGGCCGGGTCCAGGTCGTCGCCGAGCATCACCACGGCGGTGCGGAACAGGTCGGCGTCACGCTTCACCCGCTCGAGCAGCGCGCTCGCGCCGCCGCCGCCGAGGCCCTCGCCGATCAGCAGGACGTCGGCCTCGTGCTCGCGGCACAGGCACATCGCCGGGTCCGCGTCGGCGGTCTCGAAGACGATCCAGCCCGCGCGGTCCAGGACTTCCGCGATCTGCGCGCGTGTGGGTGCATGGGTGTGGGCGGCGACGGCGATCATCGGCTTCCGGCCACGTCTGAATCGCGCCGTAACGGCGGGATACTCTCCTGAGACAGGACCCGCGGATACCGGACTACCCACCATGCTCTTTCTCTCACGCCACAAGACCAGCCTTCCCGCCGCCGCGGACGCCCTTCCCGGCCGCGAGGCCGCCATGCCCGTCCCCGATCGTCACTATGTCAACGGCCGGACGCTGACCCCACCATTCCCCGAGCACCTGCAGCAGATCGTGCTCGGCCTCGGCTGCTTCTGGGGCGCCGAGCGGATCTTCTGGGAGCTCGACGGCGTCTACACGACCGCCGTCGGCTACGCGGGCGGCTACACGCCGAACCCGTCCTACGAGGAGGTCTGCTCCGGCCGCACCGGCCACACCGAGGCCGTCCTCGTCGTCTTCGACCCCGAGGTCGTCTCGCTCGAGACGATCATGCGGACCTTCTGGGAGGCGCACGACCCGACCCAGGGCATGCGCCAGGGCAACGACGTCGGGACGCAGTACCGCTCGGCCGTCTACCTGACCGATCCGGCGCAGCGCGCGACCGTCGAGGCCACGCGCGAGCGCTACCAGGAGGCGCTGACGCAGGCCCACCGGGGTGACATCACCACCGAGATCGCCGACGCCGGACCCTTCTATTACGCCGAGGCCTACCACCAGCAGTACCTGGCGAAGAACCCCAACGGGTACTGCGGCATCGGGGGAACCGGCGTCTCCTGCCCAATCGGCATCAGCGCCGCGTAGACGCCGGCCCCACCCGCCCGCCTCTCCCATCCGCCCCGGCATGGGGCGGATGGTGCCCGGCGACCCGGTCCGACTGAACCAGATCTGGCCGAATGTCCTACCGGATCACGGTCCACTGGGGTTGGGACCCCAGGGCCGCGGACACTAGGGCTCGACGAAGATCCGGTCGCCGAGCCGGATCCAGCCGTAGATCGTGGCGGCGTCCGGGATCGGCACGCGCAGGCAGCCGTGGCTGGCGTTGTAGGCCGGGACGTCGAAGT
>JAXDHL010000031.1:0-13930 GCA_034664525.1 Solirubrobacteraceae bacterium | reverse complement strand
ATCCAGGTCGAGGAGGTCCCGCGGACGCTGTCGGGCAAGGTGCTCGAGGTCCCGGTCAAGAAGGTCTTGATGGGCGGCGATCCCGACAAGGCCGCCTCGCGCGACTCGCTGGGAAACCCGGACGCGTTCGACTGGTTCGTGACCTTCGCCCGAAATCGCGCGGCTGGATAGCGTCCCGCTCCATGAAAGCGTTCATCACCGGGGCGACCGGGTTCGTGGGGAGTCGTGTGGCCACCGCGCTGCGCGAGCGCGGCGATGAGGTCGTCTGCCTCGTGCGCAATCCGTCCAAGGCGGACGCGCTGCGCGCCGCCGGCTGTGACATCGTCGAGGGCGACCTCGGCGACCAGGCCGCGCTGCGCGCGGCGATGACCGGCGCCGACGCCGTCTTTCACATCGCCGCCGACTACCGCGTCGGCATGCACAAGAGCGAGCACGAGAAGATGCAGGACACGAACGTCGGCGGGACGACGCGTGTGCTCGATGCCGCGATCGAGGCCGGCGTGCCCCGGATCGTCTACGTCTCGACCGTCGCCGTGTTCGGCAACACCGGCGGCAAGACGGTCGACGAGACCTACCGCCACCCGGGCGACGGATTCACCTCCGTGTACGAGCGCACGAAGGTCGAGGCCCACCGGGTCGCCGAGGCGCGGATCGCGGCCGGCGCGCCGATCGTGATCGTCCAGCCGGGCGGCATCTACGGTCCCGGCGACCACTCCGCCGTCGGCGCCCAGATCGACCAGGCCGCGAACGGCAAGCTGCCCGCGATCGCGTTCCCGGAGCTCGGCCTCAACATGGTCCACGTCGAGGACGTCGCGGCCGGCATCCTCGCCGCCCACGATCGCGGCAAGCCCGGCGAGGCGTACGTGCTCGGCGGCGAGCAGACGACGCTCGGCGCGGTGATCCGCAAGGCGGCCGAGGTGGGCGGGCGCAAGCCGCCGCGGATGACGGTCCCGACCGGCGCGCTGAAGGCGATGGTCCCGATCGCGCCGGTGGTGACCAAGGCGATGGGCGTCGGCCCGAACCTGCGCGAGCTGATCACCGCGTCCGACGGCGTCACGTACTGGGCGACCGACGCCAAGGCGCGCCGTGACCTGGGCTACGCGCCGCGCGACCTCGACAGCGGCCTGCGCCAGACCATCGGCACCTGAGCGATGTCGGCCATGGACTGGAGCCGCCACGGCGGTGGCGGCCCCAGCGCCTACCAGGCGTTCCTGGTGCCCGCGATCTTCGAGCCGTTCGCGGCGTCGCTCGTGGTGCGCGCCGGCATCGCGCCCGGCAGCCGGGTGCTCGACGTGGCGTGCGGCACCGGCGCGCTGACGCGCGCCGCAGCGCGGGCGGCCGGGCCCGACGGCGCGGTGCTCGGCACCGACCTCGGCGAGCCGACGCTCGAGCTCGCGCGCACGCTCGACCCGGGGGAGCGCGCTGCGCCGATCCGCTACGTCCAGTCCGACGCCTCCGAGCTGCCGGTGGCCTCCGAGGACTTCGACGTGGCGCTGTGCCAGCAGGGTCTGCAGTTCTTCGGCGACCGCGCCGCCGCGCTGCGCGAGATGCATCGCGCGCTGCGGCCCGGCGGCACGGTCGCGATCGCCGCCTGGACCGGCGTCGAGGACCAGCACTCCTTCGCGGTCCTGGTCGACGCGCTCGAGCGCCATATCGGCTCCGGGCCCGCGGACGGGATCCGCGCGCCCTACGTCCTGCACGATCAGGTGGAGCTCGCCGGGCTGCTCGACGCCGCCGGCTTCGAGGACGTCGGCGTGGAGGCCGAGACGCTCGATTGCACCTGGGCCTCGCACGCCGAGTGGGCGCCGATGGTCCTGGCGGCCGGGCCGGTCTCAACCGCCTACGCGGCCGCGCCGCTCGATGCCCGGCGGGCGGTGGCGCTCGAGGTGGCGGAGGCGCTCGCACCGCACGCGCTCCCCGACGGCCGCCTGCGGGCATCGATGACGACGAACGTCGCGACGGGCCGCCGCGGCTAGGCGAGGTCGGCGTCGAGCGCGTCGACCATCGCCAGACAGAAGTCGTAGGCGCGCTCGATCGCCGGTTCGTCCACCCGGTCCGGCGTGTCGTGCTCCGTCCGGGCCCGCGGCGGGATGCCGCGGCCGTCGATGCAACGGACCTCGACGCCGGGGATCCGCCGCCAGCGGCCGGCGGCCGCCGCGGTCGGCCGGTTGACGCGGTGGCGAACCGCGCCGTCGGCGGCCTCGATGCACGCATGCACGAGCTGCGGGTGGCGCGTCGTCCACGCCGGCGTCCCGTCCCCGACCGGTCCCAGCTCGAGGATGACGGTGTCGCGCGGCGGCGGCCGCTCGACCTGCAGGTGGCGGCGGAAGCCGTAGGGGAACAGCTCGCCGGCGCCGGCCAGCACCAGCCCAGGCGACAGCTTCTCGGGCGGGCGGTCCAACAGCTCCTGGTGCAGCGCGAGCGCCAGCGAGACCCCGGAGGCGTCGGCGGACGCCCCCGGCGACGGCTCGGAGAGCCCGATGTCCAGCGCCGCCGTCGCCGCCAGCAGCAGCACGACCGTGGGGACGAACTGCACGACGCCGAGCCCGGGGCCCTCCGCCCCGAGCAGCCGCGCGACGGCGGTGGCGGTGACGAGCGCGAGCATGATCAGCACCCACCACAGCGGCCCGGGCCGCAGCCGGCCGCCGATCCGGCGCCAGCCGTCGCGGAAGACCAGCCCGCGCCGGGGCGCGTCGGTCGCGGCGGTCAGCCACAGCGCGATCGCTCCCGGGTCCGGCGGCTCGACGACGACGACCTGCGTCGCCCGCCGGAAGAACAGCAGCCGCACGATCCCGCCGAGGCCGGCGAGCTCCAGCCCATAGGAGACGAAGGCGACGGCGGCGATCGCCACGCCCGCGGGCGCCGACGCGGTCGACAGCAAGCTCGCGACGACGCCGAGCCCGGCGTGCCAGAACAGCGACCACCACCACTGCGGGCGGACCCACACGGTCTCGACCCACGCCTCGTGCCCGCGGGCGCGCAGGTCGTCGTGCAGCCACAGCGCGGCGCGGCGCTCGGCGTCGGTGCACGATCCGCGGCCCGCGAACGCGCACAGGTCCTCCACGACGTCGGTCAGCGCGCCCATCGATGCGCATCTTTCCCGTGACACCGGACGGGGTCACTAGGGTGCGGCGCCATGTCCGCCGACCTCGCCTTCGCCGGCGCCGCCCGCCAGGCCGCGCTGATCCGCAACGGGGAGACGACCTCGCGCGCGCTCGTGGAGCTCTACCTCGACCGCATCGCCCGCCACGACCCGGTCGTCAACGCCTACCGCATCGTGTTCGCCGAGCGCGCGCTCGAGGAGGCGGACGCCGCCGACAAGCGTTCCGGGAACGGGGCCGGCCCGCTCAACGGCGTCCCGCTCGCGGTCAAGGACGACATGGACGTCAGGGGCGAGATCACCGCCAAGGGCTCGATCGCGCACGGCAACGTCAAGGCGCGCGTCGACGCGAAGATCGTGCGCATGCTGCGTGAGGCGGGCGCGGTCATCCTCGGCAAGACGAACGTGCCGGAGCTGATGGTGGTCCCGTTCACGGAGACGGTCTGGTACGGCGCGACCCGCAACCCGTGGGACCTCGACCGCACGCCGGGCGGCTCCAGCGGCGGCTCGGGCGCCGCGGTCGCGGCCGGGTTGTGCGCCGCGGCGACCGGCTCGGACGGCGCCGGGTCGATCCGCATCCCATCGGCGTGCTGCGGCCTCGTCGGCCTCAAGCCCGCGCCCGGCGTCGTGCCGACGCCGCCGAGCTGGCGCGGGATGTCGACCTACGGCTTCCTCGCCCGCACGGCCGCCGACGTCGCGCTGCTGCACGACGTCGTGAAGACGACCGACGGCTCGTACGCCGACGCGCTCGCCGACGTCCCGTCCGGACTCAAGGTCGCGTGGTCGATCAAGGTCCCGCTCGGCTCGCGCGGCCGCGTCGACGCCACGATGCGCGGCGCGGTCGACTCGATGGTCGACACGCTCGGCGGTCTCGGCCACGACGTCTTCCGGCGCGACCCCGACCTCGGCCTGTCCGGCGCGCACGTCGTCCCGCGCTACCTGCGCGGGGTCGCCGAGGACGCCCGCGGGCTCCCCGACCGCAGCCGCCTCGGCCACCGCACGAAGGGCTTCGCGCGGCTCGGCGCGCTGATCCCGGACGCGGTCGTCGACCACGCCGACCGCGCGGCGGACGGCGACCGCGAGCGGCTCGAGCGGATCTTCGACGACGCCGACGTCCTCATGATGCCGCTGTTCACCTCGATGCCGCCGCGGATCGGCGACTACGAGGGGCTGGGCGCCCTGCGCACCCTGGACAAGGAGTTCGCCTACACGCCGTTCCCTGCCCTGTTCAACCACACCGGGCTGCCGGCGATCGCGGTCCCCACCGAGGCGACCCGCGGCGGCTTCCCGCTGGCGGTCCAGCTCGTCGGCCCGCGCGGGTCAGAGGGTCGGCTGCTCGCGCTCGCCGCCCAGCTCGAGGGCGCCGTCGGGTGGGCCGACCGGCGCCCGCCCGGGTTCGAGTAGCCGCCGCCGCAGCTCCGCACCCCGGCCGGCGCTGACCGCGCGCGTGATGCGCGCCTCGTCGATGGCGATCCCGCGCTCGGCGGCGAGCTCGAGCAGCGCCTGCTTCTCCTCGGATTCGCTGGCCGCGCGCAGGAACAGCCAGCAGAAGAGCCCGATCGTCAGCAGCGACTCCCAGACCATCATCACGCTGCCGGCCGTGCTCTGGTCGTGCAGCTGGGGGTAGCTGGAGTAGAACGTCGTCCCCGACCACAGGAACACGTTGGCGAGCACCGCGCCGATCATGCGCGCGGCGACGATGTACCCGAGCCGCGCGAGGTTGCCGAACCAGGCCGGCTTGGGCAGTGGCCCGAGCAGGCCCATCCACAGGTTGGCGCCGAAGAACAGGAAGCACGCGTGCTCGAGCGCGTGCAACCACTCGTGGTGCAGCGTCCCGTCGTAGAGCACGGGCAGATGCCACACGTAGAGGTCGAGCGCCCACAGCGGGAGCGCCACCGCCGGATGCGCGAGCACCCGCGCCCAGCGCAGTCCGGGCAGCCGCAGCACCGGCGCCATCAGCGGGCCGGTCAGGCCCAGAACCAGCAGCAGCGCCGCCACGTCGGCGATCAGCAGGTGCTCGACCATGTGCGCGCTCAGCTCGTCGCCCGCGAGCGTGCTCAGCGGCGGGACGTCGGCACCGACGAGCACGAGCAGGCCGGTGAGGAACGAGGCGATCCGCCAGCGCGGGACGGGTCGTCCGGTGGCCGCGAGCGTCCGCACCCGCACGAGGTACGGGACGGCGTACGCGAGGACGATGATCGGGAGCGCGGCCGTGGCGGGTCCGAGCGTAGTCTCTCGGGTAGCACCCGGGGGGAACCGCTTCGAGGGAGGGATGCAGCACCGTGAACCTGGCCGAGATCATGACCACGTCCGCAGAGCGCTTCGGCGACCGTACCGCGATGAAGCTCGACGACGCCGAGGTCAGCTACGCGTTGCTCGACGGCGCCAGCGCCCACATCGCCGGCATGCTGCACGACAAGGGCTTCGGGGTCGGCGACCGCGTCGGGATCATGCTCCCGAACGTCCCGTACTTCGCGGTCATCTACTACGGCATCCTGCGCGCCGGCGGGGTGGTCGTGCCGATGAACCCGCTGCTCAAGGGGCGCGAGGTGGCGTTCTACCTGCGCGACCCGGAGGCCAAGATCCTGTTCGCCTGGCATGGCTTCGAGGAGTCCGCGCGCAACGGCGCCGAGGAGGAGGGCGCCGAGCTGATCCTCGTCGAGCCGGGCGAGTTCGAGAAGCTCGTCGGCGCCGCCGAACCGCGCACCGAGATGGTCGACCGCGACGCCGATGACACCGCAGTCATCCTCTACACGTCGGGCACGACCGGCACGCCGAAGGGCGCCGAGCTGACCCACTCGAACCTGTCGGAGAACGTCCGCGTCGCGCGCGGGCTGTTCAAGACCGACGAGGACGACCGGATGCTCGGCGCGCTGCCGCTGTTCCACTCGTTCGGGCAGACCTGCGCGCTGAACTGCACGATCGCGTCCGGCGGGCTGCTGTCGCTGATCCCGCGCTTCGACCCCGAGAAGGCGCTCCAGATCATCGAGCGCGACCGGATCACGATCTTCGAGGGCGTGCCGACGATGTTCTCGGCGATGCTGCACGTCCCGGACCGCGACTCGTACGACACCTCGTCGCTGAGGGTCTGCGCGTCGGGCGGCTCGGCGATGCCGGTCGAGGTCCTGAAGGGCTTCGAGGCGGCGTTCGGCACCAAGGTGCTCGAGGGCTACGGGCTGTCCGAGACCTCGCCGGTCGCGTCCTTCAACCACCTCGAGCGCGAGCGCAAGCCGGGCTCGATCGGCACGCCGATCGACGGCGTCGAGATGAAGGTCGTCGACGACGACGGCAACGAGGTGATCCAGGGCGACGTCGGCGAGATCGTCATCCGCGGCCACAACGTCATGAAGGGCTACTGGCGGCGCGACGACGCCACCGCCGAGGCCATCAAGGACGGCTGGTTCCACACCGGCGACATGGCCAAGGTCGACGAGGACGGGTACTTCTTCATCGTCGACCGCAAGAAGGACATGATCATCCGTGGCGGGTACAACGTCTACCCGCGCGAGATCGAGGAGGTGCTCTACGAGCATCCCGCGGTGCGCGAGGCCGCCGTGATCGGTGTCCCGCACGACGACCTCGGCGAGGAGGTCGGCGCGGCGGTGGCGCTCAAGGACGGCCAGGAGGCGACCGCCGAGGAGTTGCGCGACTTCGTCAAGGAGCAGGTCGCCGCCTACAAGTACCCGCGCCAGATCTGGTTCGTCGACGAGCTGCCGAAGGGCCCGACGGGCAAGATCCTCAAGCGCGAGATCGCGGTGCCGCAGAAGTCGGAGGCGTCGTCTTAGAAGATCTCGCGCTGGCGGAGTCGGTCGCGCGCGAGGCCGGGGAGCTCCTGCGCGATCGGTTCCTGGGCGCCGACCGTGGGCGGGTCTCGTCCAAGAGCACGCCGACCGACCTCGTCTCGGAGTCCGACATCGCGGCCGAGCGGCTGATCCGCGAGCGGCTCGCGGCCGCGCGCCCGCGCGACGGCATCGTGGGGGAGGAGGGCGACGACGTCGCCTCGGACTCGGGCCGGCGCTGGGTCGTCGACCCGCTCGACGGGACGGTCAACTTCCTGTTCGGGATCCCGCAGTGGGCGGTGTCGGTCGCGGTCGAGGACGCTGACGGGGGACTCGCCGGGGTCGTGTTCGACGCGATGCGCGATCAGTGCTGGTCGGCGACCCGTGGCGGCCCGCCGCTGCTCGACGGCCAGCCCGTCTCGCCGTCGCAGCGCGAGGAGCTGGCGACGGCGATGGTCGCCACCGGCTTCGGCTACGACGCCGAGGTGCGCGCCCAGCAGGGCGCGCTGGTGGCGCGGCTGCTCCCGCATGTGCGCGACATCCGGCGGCTCGGCTCGGCCGCGCTCGATCTCGCCTGGACCGCGGGCGGGCGCTACGACGCGTACTTCGAGCGCGGGGTCAAGCACTGGGACGTCGCCTCGGGCGCGCTGCTTTGCTCGTGCGCGGGGCTCGCGGTGCGGACGCTGTCGCCGATGCCGCCCGCGGAGGGCGGGATCCTCGTCGCGCCGGCGGGGCTGATCGGCGCGCTCGAGCCCTACGTCACCTAAGCCTCAGGGATCGGCCGGGTGCCCCATGGATCGCCGGCCTCGGTACGCCGCCGGTCGAGCTCGGCCGCCGTGCGCATGTGGTCGGCGGCGCGCCCGGCGTCGCCGGCGGCCGCCGCGCGCTCCGCGGCGCTGATCGCGTCGTCGATCGGGTCGGGCGCGGCGCCCGGCTCGCGCAGCACGAACGGATCGCGGGCGGGCGCCTCCGCAGCCGGCCGCCAGCCCGGTGCCGGCAGCTCGTCGGCGTGGCGCTCCTGCGCCGCAGCCAGGCCGAGCAGCAGCCCGAGCCGGCCGGGGTCGTCCGTGGTCGCGGCGAGCGCGCGGGCCTCGGCGGCGATGCGGGCCGGCGGCGGCGGCGCGTCGGCCGCGTGCAGGGCGCGGTCCAGCAGCGCCTCGATCGCGGCGGCGGTCAGCGTGTCCTCCTCGGCGTGCTCGGCGAGCGCGCGCTTGGCGTGCAGCCATGGCTCGGCCGCCAAGCGGGCGAGGGCGTCGCGGGCGGCGGCGCGCAGGGCGGCGGCCAGCCCGGCGAGACGCTCGTCTTCCATGGCGCTCAGTGTCGCAGCGGTGGCGTGCGCAGCATCGCGAACATGAGGATCGCGGCGGCGACGATCACCACGCAGACCAGCCAGATGAAGAAGCCGAGCGCGGCGACGGCCAGCGGGCCGAGCACGAGCGCTGCGGCGGCCACCGGCGCGACGCTGCGAGCCGTCGGCGCGGGAGGCCGCCGCTCCCCGTAGCGCCCGAAGGCCAGCAGGCCGAGGGCGAGTCCTACGGGAACGAGGGTGACGAGCGCGGTCCACATGGCGTGCCGGAGGGGTTCGCCCGCCCGGGCGAAGCTCCTGCGCGCTGCAACGATCAGACCAGGTGGTGGGCGTCGATGAACCGGCGGGCGACGTCGGCGGGGGCCTCGCCGCGCAGGTCGACCGCGCCGTTCATCTGCTGCAGCGCGCGGTTGGTGAGGGTGGCGTCGACGGCGTCGAGCGTCTGCCGGAAGGCCGGCCCCTGCCGGCGCAGCACCTTGCGGTCGACCACCGGGGCGATGTTCTGGAAGCCGTAGAGGCCCTTGTCGTCCTCGAGCACGCGGTAGCGGGTGCGCTCGACGAGCTGGCCCTCCGTGCTGAACACCTGCGTGACGTCGACGTCGCCGTGGTCGAGCGCCGTGTAGCGCTGCGCGCCTTCCAGCGGGACGTCGGTGAAGTGCCGGACGCCGTAGACCGCCCGCAGCCCGGCCGAGCCCTGCATGCGCGTCCGGTTCTCGGGCGGCCCGCCGTAGCGGAAGGCGCTGAGCTTGCGCAGGTCGGAGGTCCTGCGCAGGCCATGCGTCCTGGCGTACGCGGGCTTGACCGCGTTCGCGAGCGCGTCGTAGCCGGGCGTGGGGGCGAGCAGCACGAAGCCGCGGCCGGCCTCGAACGCCTTCGCGCGCCGGTAGGTGTCCGCCGGCGAGCGCTGCCGTGCCCCCTCGTGCGCGATCTCGGTGACGATCACGCCGACGTATTCGGGGTAGAGGTCGATGCTGTGGTGCGTCAGCGCCCGGTCGACGAGCTCGGAGCTGCCGACGTCCTCCTTGAGGCGGACCGTGAAGCCCTTGGCCTCGAGCGCCTGCTTGTAGAGCTGGCCGAGCACGAACTGCTCCGTGAAGTTCTTCGTGGCGAGCGTCACCGGGGGCTTGCCGGCGCCCGGTCCCTCTGCGCTCTCCTTCTCCGTGCCGCCGCCGCCGGACCCGGCCCCGCAGCCCGTCAGCACGAGGGCGAGGCACGCGGCGAGGAGCCCACGGAGCACCATCGGGCCATCCTGACGGGTCGGCGCATGCACCGGTAAGGCGCCGGTATTAACCGGACTTCTGGAGCCCCAGGGACGGGAGGCGGTCCCTAGCTGTTGCGTTGTGTCCAGCATGTCCGCCCGGTTTCCGGTTCTCCTCACCTCGCTTCTGATCCTGCTCGTCTGCGCCGTCCCCGCGCAGGCCGGCACGCTGTTCGGCTTCAACGACAATGCCGCCCTGTACGGGCAGGCGACCCCAACCGCTGCCGCGTCCGCCGCCCAGGCGGCCGGCGCCACGTCGGTGCGCATCACGGTCGACTGGCGCGCCGTCGAGCCGACCCAGGGGACGCGCGACTTCACCAGGTACGACGCCATCTACAACGCCGCCGTCGCCAAGGGGCAGCAGCCGCTGTTCGTGATCCTCTTCGCGCCCGCCTGGGCGCGCCCGGCCGGCGCCTGCGCCGGCGTGTCCGACTGCACGGTCGCGCCCGATCCCTCCCATGACGCCGACTTCGGCGCCTTCGCCGCCGCGGTCGCCGCGCGCTACCCGCAGGCGGCCGGCATCGAAGTCTGGAACGAGCCCAACCAGCGCGAGTTCTGGGGCGGCAGCCTGCCGGACCCGGCGCGCTACACGCAGCTGCTGAAGGCGACCTACACCGCGGTCAAGGCGGTCGACCCGGCGCTGCCCGTGATCACGGGCGGTCTCACCTCCTACGGGGGTGAGGACGGGACGGGCCCGGGCATCAGCACCCGCGCGTTCCTCGACGGCATGTACGCCGCCGGCGCCAAGGGCTTCTACGACGGCATCGGGCTGCACCCGTACACGTCCTTCCAGCTCTGGTACGGCTTCCGCGCGATCGCCAACGCCAAGGAGGCGATGGCCGCGAACGACGACCCGGCGAAGCTGTGGTTCACCGAGACCAACGTGTCCACCACCGGCCCGCAGGCGGTCAGCGTCGCGGACCAGGGGCGCTACATCCAGCGCTTCATCCCGCGCTTCCGGGCGCGCACCGACGTCGCCGGCGTATGGATCCACACTCTCTATGACCCGTCGTGGGTCGACGCGACCTCGACCGACCGCGGCTACGGCATGCTGACGACGACGAGCCAGGCCAAGTCCGGCTACTGCGTCCTGGCCGCGCTGTACGCCACCGCCATCTGCGCCACGCCGGCCGCCGACGGCACGCAGAGCGCCCGCTGGGATGCGGAGGAGAAGGTGCAGGCAGCCGCCGAGGCCGCGATCCGCTATCGCGCCACCAAGGGCACCTACACCGGGCTGACGTCGAGCGTGCTCCACGCGCTGGACCCGACGCTGTCGGCGGTCCCGCTTGCCGGCAACGCGCTCCCGGGCCCGCAGGTCGATCCGGCGAGCATCGCCAGCTTCCCCGGCGCCGACGGCAAGTCGCTGCTGCTCTGCGACGCAAGCAAGGCCGACCGGACCTACTGCGTGTCGACCGCCGGCTCAGGCCGCTGGACCTACGGGTCGAGCACCGGCGGGATCTACGGCACGGCCGGCGCGATCAACGCGGGCAGCGTCTGGTGGTGGTAGCCGCCGGGTAGAGTCCCGGCGCTGCGCCGGGTCGCCCTCACCACGCTGCTGCTCCTGGCCGGCCTCGCCGGCCCGGCGCAGGCTGCGGCGCTGTTCGGCTTCAACGACAACGCCGCGCTGTACGGCCAGGTGACCCCGGCCGCGGCCGCCGCTGCAGCCGCGGCCGCCGGGGCGACCTCGACGCGCATCACGGTCGACTGGCGGACCGTCGAGCCGCAGCGCGGCAGCCGGAACTTCGGCGCCTACGACGCGGTCTACGACGCCGCGGTCGCCCAGGGCCTGAAGCCCCTGCTGGTCGTGGCGTTCACCCCGGCGTGGGCGCGCCCGCTGGCCGCCTGCCTGGCCGCGAGCGACTGCACGGTCCCGCCGACCCCGGCGCACGACGGCGACTTCGCCGCGTTCGCCGCCGCGGTCGCCGCGCGCTATCCGCAGGCGGCCGGCATCGAGGTCTGGAACGAGCCCAACCAGCGCCGGTTCTGGGGCGGAGCGCGTCCTGACCCGGCCCGCTATGCGCAACTGCTCAAGGCGACCTACGCGGCGGTCAAGGCCGTCAACCCGGCGTTGCCCGTCGTCACCGGCGGGCTCGCGTCCTACGACGGCGAGGACGGGGAGCGGCCAGGGCTGAGCGCGCGCGCGTTCCTCGACGGGCTGTACGCCGCCGGCGCCAAGGGCGCCTACGACGGCGTCGGGCTGCACCCGTACACCTCGTACCAGCTCTGGTACGGATTCCGCGCGATCACGCAGGTCAAGGAGGCCGAAGCGAACGCCGGCGACAGCACGCCGCTGTGGTTCACCGAGCTCAACGTCTCGACGACCGGCGCGCAGGCGGTCACGGCCGCCGACCAGGCTCGCTACCTGCGCCGCTTCGTCCCCAGCTTCCGCGCCCGCGGGGACGTGCGCGGCGTCTATGCCCACACGCTGTACGAGCCGGCGTGGGCCGACGGCGGGTCGACCGACCGCGGCTACGGCGTGCTCACCGCGGCGGGCACCCCGAAGCCCGCCTACTGCGCGCTGGCCGCGCGCTACATGCAGCCCGTCTGCGCGCCGCCAGGCCCCGACCCTGCGCAGACCGCGCGCTGGAGCGCCGAGGGGCGGCTGCAGGCGGCGGTCGAGGCGGCGATCCGCTACCGCGCCTCCAAGCACACCTACGCCGGGCTGACCTCGGCCGGCCTGCACGCGCTCGACCGCAGCCTGTCGGCGCGCGCGCCCTCCGGCGACGCCGTCGCGGGAGCCCGCGCCCGGCCGTCGCGCATCGCGGTTGCCCCGGGCGCGGACGGGCGCAGCCTGATCGTCTGCAACGCCTCGAAGGCGGATCACACGTACTGCGTCTGGAGCCCGCGCGACGGCCGCTGGGTCTACGGCTCCGGGCGTGGAAGCATCTCGGCCACGTCGGCCGCGATCACGTCCGGCGCCACCCGCTGGTGGTAGCCCGCCGGTAGAGTCCGTCTCCGCTGCGGCGGTGGCGGAATCGGCAGACGCGGCGCACTCAAAATGCGCTGTCCGAGAGGGCTTGTGGGTTCGAGTCCCACCCGCCGCATGGGGCCCGCGTCCGCGCGGCCCCGGGACGTCTCGGTCAGGCGGGCTGCGGCTCGCGCTCGCGGTCGCGCCGGCCGCCGTCGGCCGGGCGCTCGACCTCGACGTTCCACGCCTGCGTGAAGCCGCGCATCGCGAACGCGATCAGCAGCACCTGGATCGGCACGAGGAGGAAGGTCAGCAGGCCGAGCACGTCCTCGGGCAGCGCCGGGCTCGTGAAGCCGGCCTTGTCGCGGTCGAACCACGCAGGCGCGGAGACCGCGGCGAAGATCAGCAGGATGATCGAGAGCGCCGCGGCGACCGGCAGCAGGCCGCGGTTCCAGCGGGCGATCAGGAACGCGAACAGCAGGAACAGCAGGATGTAGGCGATCTGCACCGGCTTCGCCCCCTCCAGCGCCGCCCAGCCGCCGACCGAGATGACGATCATCAGGCCCGCGGTGACCAGCAGCAGCAACACGACGATCGCCTTGGTGGCCTTCGAGGCCGCCTTCTCGCGATTCGGGTGCTCGATGACGTACCCCTCGCGGGGCTCCCCCTTCTTCCGCTCCTCCGCCATAGACGCCGAAAGATACGGCGTTGCCCGGGCGGGTGCACCCGGTTGAACCAGGCCTTAATGGGCGGCCTGCCATGCTTGCCGGTCGAGCGGGCGTGGCGGAACTGGTAGACGCGCGAGGTTTAGGTCCTCGTGGCCGCAAAGCCGTGGGGGTTCGAGTCCCTCCGCCCGCATCCTGGTTAGACGAAGCGCCCTAGGAACGCGAGCGCCGTATCGGCGACTTCGCTCCAGCCGTCGTCGATCGTCAGTGCGTGCCCGCGGTTGGGGATCTCACGACGGTAAGCCCGGTCCCCGCCCACATCGGGCGGAGACCAGGAATCCGGCCGGCTCAGCGTGCCGCGACGGCCTCGTCGGCATCGAGCCGAGCCAGGGCGGCGTCCAGAACCGCGTACTCGGCCTCCTCGAGCGCGGCGTAGGCGAAGTCCACAGCGGCCTCTGCGTCGTCCTCGGCGCTGTCCGCGCGATGCTCCGCATGCTTGACGTCGAGATCGGCCTTCCGGTCATCGACGTTCGCCCGGATCTTGGCGATGTGCTGGTTCCAGTCCTCCTGGACGTCGCCCCACCACGTCGACGCCTTCGCCTTCGCGACGCCGGCGTCGCCCTTGAGCTCAGCCGCTCGCTGCTGCGACGACTGGCGCGCCTGCTGGACCTGGCTCCTCAGGTCCGCCTGGCTCTTCTCCTTCGCCCGCTCGATGTTCTCCTCGGACTGCTTGGCCCTATCGGCCAGCTTGTACAGCTGCTCTGATGCGCTCACTTCGTTCCTTCCGGTCGTGGGGTCGTCGTGTCCTGGTCTGAGCACCATCGGGCCGGCGACCAAGACGTCCTGGGTATGGCACGCAACGAGCTCGTTCTAGGGCTCTCCGGTGTACAGGCGGGGCCCCGGATTGGGCCAGC
>JAXDHL010000030.1:0-5963 GCA_034664525.1 Solirubrobacteraceae bacterium | reverse complement strand
GCGCGCGATGTGGGTCATGACCTTCCACTCCGCGTGCGCCCGGATGCTGCGCGCCGACGCCGACAAGCTCGGCTACACGCGCCAGTTCACGATCTACGACGCGCAGGACTCGCGGCGGCTGATCAAGCAGGTCCTCGACGAGCTCGACGTGGACGCCAAGCGCTTCACCCCGCGCGCGATGCAGGCCCAGATCTCCGACGCCAAGAACAAGCTGCGCTCGGCCGAGGAGTACCGCGAGATCGTCGGCTCCTACTTCGAGCAGACGGTCGCCGACGTCTACGAGGAGTACGAGCGCCAGCTGCACCGCCGCAACGCGATGGACTTCGACGATCTGCTCGTGCGAGCGGTCAACGTGCTCGAGCTCTTCCAAGAGGTCCGCGACCGCTACTCGTCCAACTTCCGCCACGTCCTGGTCGACGAGTACCAGGACACCAACCACGCCCAGTACCGGTGGTTGCAGCTGCTGGCCGGCGAGGACCGCAACATCATGGTGGTCGGCGACGACGATCAGTGCCTCGTACGGGGCACTCCCGTGACCATGGGCGACGGCTCGGTCAAGCCGATCGAGCTCGTCGAGGAGGGCGACGAGGTCCTCGCGTGCCACGGCAGCGGCGACTTCCGGCCGGCCCGCGTGACCAGGACGTTCGTCGGCGGCGCGTCGATGGGCACCGAGATCGTGACGCGCGGCGGTCGGCGGATCGTGTCCACGCCCGAGCACGTGCACTTCGCCGGCTACCGGCCGGCCTCGACGCCGGACCTTCACATGACCTACGTGATGTGGAAACGCGGGGTCGGCTTCCGGGTCGGCACGACGCGCAGCCGCGTCCTGACGGGCAAGGCGAAGGCGTCCGGCCTGAACCTGCGCAGCATCCAGGAGAACGCCGACGCCGCCTGGGTGGTCTCCACGCACGACACGGAGGCCGACGCTCGAACGCAGGAGATGAAGCTCTCGCTGCGGTACCGGATCCCGACGCTGCCGTTCAAGGCGCGGCCGAACGGCACCTGGAACGGGCTTGTCGGCGACCAGGAGCGGATCGACGACATCTTCGCCTCCGTCGACTCCTACAGCGGCGGCCGGGAGCTCCTTCGCGATCACGGGCTCGACTTCCGCTGCCCGCATCACGTGCCAAGCAGCTACGAGGGGCGACGCCGCAACGTGACCCTGACGCTGTGCGGTGATCGCCGGGGCCGCACGCCGATGCATTCCGTCGCGGTCGGAGGTCGCGACCGCGGCGTGGCGGAGGCGCTCGAGCGTCGCGGCATCTCGGTCCGCCCGGCCAAGGCCGGCTGGCGCGTCGAGTCGTGCTTCGCCGACTACGGCGAAGCGGTGGCGCTGGCGGAGCGGATCGCCGCCGCCACGCCGGTCCACCTCCGGCAGGTCGCGCGCTTCGGGTGCTCGGCGGACGGCGAGCGGACGCGCAACAGCCTGCCGCAGACCCCGGCAGCATCGGTGCGGCCCGGGATGACCATGTTCACCGGGACCGGCGACTACGACATCGTCGAGTCGGTCCGCAAGCTCCCGCTGGACGGCACCGTGCACGACATCGACGTCGCGGGCGTCCACAACTTCATCGCCGGCGGGCTCGTCACCCACAACTCCGTCTACGGGTTCCGCGGCGCCGACATCAAGAACATCCTCGACTTCACCGACGACTATCCGGACGCGCACGTCGTGCGGCTCGAGCAGAACTACCGCTCGACCCAGATCATCCTCGATGCGGCGAACGCGGTCATCGAGAACAACCGCGGGCGGATGGGCAAGACGCTGTGGACCGACGTCGGCGAGGGCGACAAGATCAAGGTCCGCGAGTGCGACGACGAGCACGCCGAGGCGCGGTTCGTGGTCGCGGAGGTCGAGCGGCTGGTCGACGAGGGCGTCAGCCGCAACGAGATCGCGGTCTTCTACCGGACCAACTCGCAGTCGCGGGTGCTGGAGGACATGCTGACCCGCGCCGGCGTCGGCTTCCAGGTCATCGGCGGGACGAAGTTCTACGAGCGCTCGGAGGTCAAGGACGCGCTCGGCTACCTGACCTTCCTGGTCAACCCGCAGGACGGCGGGGCGTTCACGCGGATCGTCAACTCGCCGCGGCGGGGGATCGGCCAGACGTCACTGTCGCGCGTGCTGGCGCACGCGAACACGATGGGGCTGACCCCGTGGGAGGCGGCCGAGCAGCCCGCGTCCGTGCCCGGCCTCGGCAAGGCGGCGGTGAAGGCGTTCGACCGCTTCATGTCGGTCATGCACCGGCTCAAGGAGCGTCTGGACGGCGGCGTGCTCGTGGAGACGTTCCTGCGCGAAGTGCTCAGCGAGACGGGCTACCTGGACGCGCTGGAGGCCGAGCGGACGATCGAGGCCCAGGGCCGGATCGAGAACCTCGAGGCGCTGATGGTGGCGGCCCGCGAGTACGACCAGCGCACGGACAACCCGAACGTCGAGGAGTGGCTGCAGCAGCTGGCGCTGTTCGCGGCCCAGGACGACCTCGCCGACGACGAGGGTCTCGTCACGCTGATGACGCTGCACAACGCGAAGGGCCTCGAGTACCCGATCGTCTTCATCATCGGGATGGAGGACGGCGTCTTCCCGCACGCGCGCTCGATCGACGAGGGCGACGTCGAGGAGGAGCGCCGGCTCGCGTACGTCGGTCTGACGCGGGCGATGCGCGACCTCTACCTGACGTGGGCGCGGCGCCGGCAGGCGTTCACCGGCTCGTCCACGCCCGGGCTGCCGTCGCGCTTTTTGGCCGAGATCCCCCAGCACCTGACCGACCAGCCCGAGCGCCGCTCGCGCGTCGGTGCCGGCTGGGCGCCGCGCGGCCGGGCCGTGACGTCGTGGGCGAGCGCGAGCGCCGCCACGGCCGAGGAGCGCGCGCCGTCGGCGGTCTTCCGGATCGGCGACGACGTCGTCCACGCCGCGTTCGGCGAGGGCGTCGTCACCGGCGTCGATGCCGGCGGCGTGGTCGTGGTGCGCTTCGCCTCCGACGGGTCCGAGCGCCGCCTGATGGCCGACTACGCGCCGATCAAGAAGCGCTGAGCCGCCCCGCGCCCGCCGGATCGCGGCCGCCCGCACCCCATCGTGAGGAATCGGTGGGAAAGGCCGCGGCGTGGTTTGGAAACAACGAGGCGCTGCCGATGAATGCCTCGGCGCGAACCCGAGCCCTTGAGGCCGGGAGTCGCGTCGCTCCTGGGCGACACTGCGGACGGACGCTGCGGGTACGTGCCGGGAGGGACAAGGTCGAGGGCCTGGCGGGGCCCTCGATCTCGTTAAGCGTAAGCGGCAGGCCGCGCGGATTCTTGAGCCGATGGGTCGGGCGGTGAGCCAAAGAGCGGTCGGGCGAGGCGGGTAGCCTCTCGCGCTTCATGCCCGCCACGATCATCGACGGCCGCGCGATCGCCGGGCAGGTGCGCGCGGAGGTGGCCGCCGAGGTCGCCGCCTGGACCGCCACCGGCCACGACCCGCCGGGGCTGGCGACGGTGCTGGTGGGGGAGGACCCGGCGTCGGCGATCTACGTCGCCAACAAGCAGAAGGCGACGGCCGAGGTCGGCATGCGCGGCTTCGAGCACACGCTCGGGCAGGACGCGACACAGGCCGAGGTCGAGGCGATCCTGCGTGCGCTCAACGCCGACCCGGCGGTGTCGGGGATCCTCTTGCAGCTGCCGACGCCGCCACAGGTCGACGGTCCCGCGCTCACCACGCTGATCGAACCGGCCAAGGACGTCGACGGCCTCACCCCGGTGTCGGCCGGCCTGCTCGCCCAGGGCAAGCCCGGCCTGCGCCCGGCCACGCCGTCGGGCTGCATGGAGCTGCTGCGCCGCCACGACGTCTTGCTCGAGGGCGCCGAGGCGGTCGTGGTCGGCCGCTCGGACCTCGTGGGCAAGCCGGTCGCTCAGCTGCTGCTGGCCGCCAACGCGACCGTGACGGTCTGCCATTCGCGGACCCGCGATCTGCCCGCGGTCTGCCGCCGCGCCGACGTCCTCGTGGCGGCGGTCGGGCGCGCAGAGATGATCCGCGGCGACTGGATCAAGCCGGGCGCGGCCGTGCTCGACGTCGGCATCAACCGCACCGAGGACGGGCTCAAGGGCGACGTCGCGTTCGGCGAGGCGGTCGAGGTCGCCGGCCTGATCACGCCGGTGCCGGGCGGGGTCGGGCCGATGACGATCGCGATGCTGCTGCGCAACACGCTCGAAGCCGCGAAGGGGGCTGCATGAGACTCGCCGTGATGATCGAGGGCCAGGAGGGCGTGGCCTGGGCGGACTGGCTCGCGCTCGCCGAAGCCGTGCAGACCGGCGGCTATGAGGCGCTGCTGCGCTCCGATCACTACTTCAGCGTCGCCGGCCAGGCCGAGCGCGGCGCGCTCGACGCCTGGGGCACGATCAACGCGCTCGCCGCGGTCACGTCGGGCATCCGGCTCGGCACGCTCGTGTCGCCGGTCACGTTCCGGCCGCCGGCGGTGCTGGCCAAGCTCGCCCTCACCGCCGACCACGTGTCCGGCGGGCGGATCGACGTCGGCATGGGCACCGGCTGGTGGCAGGAGGAGCACGAGCGCTACGGCTTCCCGTTCCCGCCGATGAAGGAGCGGATGGACGAGCTCGAGCGCCAGCTCGGCGAGGTCACGCGCCTCTGGGCCGAGACGCCGCCGGCGCCGGTCCAGCAGCCGCACCCGCGGATCGTCCTCGGCGGCCAGGCCAAGCGGCGCTCGGCGTCGCTCGCCGCCCGCTATGCCGACGAGTACAACATGCTCTACGTCGACCCGGCCGAGGCGCGCGCTCGCGGTGACCGCCTGGCCACCGCCTGCGAGACCGCGGGCCGCGACCCCGGCGAGCTTCGCCTGAGCCTGATGACCGGCTTCGTCGTCGGCAGTGACGACGCGGCGCTCCGCGAGCAGGCCGAGCGCCACATGGCGTGGACGGGGGAGACCGGCGACCCCGGCGCGTGGCTCGAGAACCGGCGCGATGCCATGCACTGGCTGGTCGGCACCCCGGACGAGGTCGTCGAGCGGATCCAGCAGTACACGCAGGCCGGCATCGGCCGGATCGCGCTCCAGCACCACCTGTTCGGCGATCGCGACGTGCTGGCGCTGGTCGCCCGCGACGTCGTTCCGCACGTGTAGGTAGCTTTCCGCGCCGCATGGACCTCCAACGCCTGCGCCCCGCGGACTGGCTGACCGGCGTCGCCGGGCTCGCCTCCCTGCTGCTGCTGTGGGCGCCGTGGTACTCCGTCGGCGACGGGACCGTCAACGGCTGGCAGACGCTCGGGCTGATCGACGTGCTGATCGCCTTGACCGCGCTGCTGGCGATCGCCCTGTGGGTCGTCACCGCGACGCGCGACACGCCGGAGCTGCCGGTCGCGATGGACGTCCTGACGGCCACGCCCGCGTCGCTGACCGCGCTGCTCGTCATCTTCCGGCTGCTCGACGTCCCCGGCGGCCGCGCCATCACCGGGCGCGAGTGGGGGGTCGTGGCCGCCACGGTCGCGATGATCGCCGTCGCGGCCGGCGCCTGGGCCGCGCTGCGCGACGAGTCGGCGCCCGGGCTGCGCCCCGGTCCCGAGATCGAGCCCATGCCGGCGCCGCCCGCGGCCGGTCCGTCGCCCGCCGACTCCTAGACTTCCGCGCTCATGTTGAGCCGTGACCAGGTCCTGCACGTGGCCAAGCTGGCCCGCATCGAGCTGAGCGACGCCGAGCTCGACCGCTACGCGGGCGAGCTGTCGAAGGTGGTCGACTGGATCGGCGCGATCGGGGAGCTCGGGGACCTCTCCGGCGTCCCGCCGACCTCGCACGTGGTCGAGATCGAGAACCGTCTGCGCGCCGACGAGCCGCGACCCTGCCTCCCGCGCGAGCAGGCGCTGGCGGCCGCGCCCGACGCCGCCGACGGCGGCTTCCGGGTGCCGAGCCCGGGCGCGGGCGCGGAGATGTCCTCGTGAGCGCGATCGTCGACCTGACCGCCGCGCAGGCGGCCGAGCGCGTGCG
>JAXDHL010000029.1:0-5739 GCA_034664525.1 Solirubrobacteraceae bacterium | reverse complement strand
CAGTCCGGCGCCGAGAAGCAGCAGCGCGAGTACATCCTGCGCAAGCAGATGGACTCGATCCGCCGCGAGCTCGGTGACGACGACGCGTCGGTGGTCGAGGAGTACCGGGCCAAGATCGAGGACGCGGACATGCCCGAGCACGTCCGCGAGCAGGCCGAGAAGGAGCTTGGTCGCCTCGAGCGCCTGGGCGAGCAGGGCGGCGAGGCGGGGACCATCCGGTCCTACCTCGACTGGCTGCTGCAGGTCCCGTGGAAGGAGCGCTCCGAGGAGCGGCTGGATCCCGTCGTCGCGCGCGAGGTGCTCGACGCCGACCACGCCGGCCTCGAGGACGTCAAGGACCGGATCGTCGAGTACATCGCGGTCAAGAAGCTCCGGGTCGACCGGGGCGTCGCCGAGGACAAGCGGTCGGGCGCGATCCTGACCCTGATCGGCCCGCCCGGCACCGGCAAGACCTCGATCGGCGAGTCGATCGCCCGCGCCACGGGGCGCGAGTTCGTGCGCATGTCGCTCGGCGGCGTCCGCGACGAGGCGGAGATCCGCGGCCACCGGCGTACCTACGTCGGCGCGCTCCCGGGCCGCCTGGTCCGCGCGCTGCGCGACGCCGGCACGATGAACCCGGTGATCATGCTCGACGAGGTCGACAAGGTCGGCGCCGACTGGCGCGGCGACCCGAGCGCGGCCCTGCTCGAGGTGCTGGATCCGGCGCAGAACCACGAGTTCCGCGACCACTACCTCGACGTCGAGATCGACCTGTCGCAGGTGCTCTTCATCGCGACCGCCAACGTCGCGGAGACGATCCCCGGCCCGCTGCTGGACCGCATGGAGGTCATCCGCTTCGACGGCTACACGGTCGAGGAGAAGGTCGCGATCGCTCGCGGCTACCTGTGGCCGCGCCAGCGCGAGCGCAACGGGCTGCGCGAGGACGAGGTGACCGTGGCCGACGAGGTCCTGCGCACCGTCATCGCGGAGTACACGCGCGAGGCCGGCGTCCGCAACCTCGAGCGCGAGATCGGCCGCATCCTGCGCAAGACCGCCACCGGCATCGCCTCGGCGAAGCTGGAGGCACCGGTCGCGATCGACGTGGACGTGGTCCGCGACGCGCTCGGCCGCCAGAAGGTCTGGCAGGAGGCGGCGCTGCGCACCGCGGTGCCCGGCGTCTCCACCGGCCTGGCCGTGACCGGCACGGGCGGCGACGTCCTGTTCATCGAGGCGACGCGCATGAAGTCCAAGGGCGGGGGCCTCGTGCTCACCGGCCAGCTGGGCGACGTGATGAAGGAGTCGGCGCGGATCGCGCTCTCCTACGTGCGCGGCCACGCGACCGAGCTGGGCATCGACGACGACGCGTTCGACGACCACGAGTTCCACGTGCACGTCCCCGCGGGCGCGATCCCGAAGGACGGCCCGAGCGCCGGCACGGCGATGACCACCGCGCTCGCGTCGCTGCTGACCGGCCGTCCGGTCAAGCACACGGTCGGCATGACCGGAGAGGTCACGCTGCAAGGCCGGGTGCTGCCGATCGGCGGGGTCAAGCAGAAGGTGCTCGCCGCCCACGCGGCGGGGCTCACCGAGGTGATCCTGCCCGAGCGCAACCGCGGCGACCTCGACGACGTCCCGGCCGACGTCCGCGAGGCGATGACGTTCCACCTCGCCATGAGCATCGACGAGGTGCTCGAGCACGCGCTCGAGCGTGACGTCGTCCGGAGGGAGGAGCTTGCGACTCCCGGAGGCCGGAACACGGAAGACGCCGCTGCTTAGGCGCGGCGTGGATCAGCGGGCGTCCTCAGCCGACCTTGATGGTCCGGCTGAGGGCGTCGCGCGTCCCGACTCCGGCGACCGGTTCGACGTCCTCCGATCGGACGACCCGGGGCGTAGAGTCGCTGCCACGTGAGTCGCCGCAGCCGCATCCTCGCCCTCTTCCGCCCGTACCGGCGGCCGCTCGGCTCCGTCCTGGCGCTGATCGTGCTGTCGGCCGGGCTGGGCATGGTCTCGCCGTTCCTGCTGCGGGCGATCCTGGACACCGCGCTGCCCGAGCGCGACCACGGCCTGCTGGCCAAGCTGGTCGCGGGGATGATCGCGGTGTCGGTGGCGACCGGGGCGCTCGGGGTCGTCCAGACCTTCCTGTCCAACAGCGTCGGCCAACGCGTGATGCACGACCTGCGCGCCGCGGTCTACGACCACCTGCAGCGGCTGTCGCTGGCGTTCTTCACGCGCACCCGCACCGGCGAGGTGCAGTCGCGGATCGCCAACGACATCGGCGGCGTGCAGAACGTGGTCACCACCACGGCGACGTCGATCACCCAGAACGTGACGACGGTGATCGCGACGACGATCGCGATGGTCGCGCTGGACTGGCGGCTGGCGGTCTTCTCGCTGGCGGTGCTGCCGTTCTTCGTCGGCGTCTCGCGCCGCGTCGGCAATCGGCGACGGGCGATCGCGGCGACGCGGCAGTCGGCGATGGCCGACATCTCGTCGCTCGTGCAGGAGTCGCTGAGCGTGTCCGGCATCCTGCTCGGCAAGACGATGGGCCGCTCGGCCGAGCTGGCCGGGCGCTTCGCCGACGAGTCGCGCAACCTGGCCGACCTCGAGGTCCGCTCTCGGATGGCCGGCCGCTGGTCGATGGCGGCGGTCCAGACCTCGTTCGCGGTCATGCCCGCGCTCGTCTACCTGTTCGCCGGCTTCTCGCCCTCGACGGTCACGATCGGCACCGTGGTCGCGTTCACGACGCTGCAGACGCGGCTGCTGTTCCCGATCAACTCGCTGCTCGGCGTCGGCGTCGAGGTGCAGTCCTCGATGGCGCTGTTCGACCGCATCTTCGAGTACCTCGACATGCCGGTCGACATCGTCGAGGGCACGACCGAGCTGCGCTGCCCGAACGGGGAGGTCACCTTCGAGGACGTCTGGTTCAGGTATTCGAGCGACACCTGGACGCTGCGCGACGTCAACCTGACGGTCGCGCCCGGGACGAAGGTGGCGATCGTCGGCGAGACCGGGTCGGGCAAGACCACGCTCGGCTACCTGGCCGCACGGCTCTACGACCCGGAGCGCGGGCGGGTGCTGCTCGACGGCACCGATGCGCGCGAGGCGACGTTCGCGTCGCTGGCCGACGCGGTCGGCGTCGTCTCCCAGGAGACCTACCTCTTCCACGCGTCGATCCGCGAGAACCTGCGCTTCGCGAAGCCCGACGCGTCCGACGCAGAGGTCGAGGCCGCGGCCCGCGCCGCCCAGGTGCACGACACGGTGGCGGCGCTGCCCGACGGCTATGACACCGTCGTCGGCGAGCGCGGCTTCCGCTTCTCCGGCGGCGAGAAGCAGCGGATCGCGATCGCCCGCACGATCCTGCGCAACCCGCCCGTGCTCGTGCTCGACGAGGCGACCAGCGCGCTCGACGTGCAGACGGAGCGCGCGGTCGAGGAGGCGCTCCGCGAGCTCGCCGCCGGCCGCACGACGATCGTCATCGCGCACCGGCTCTCGACGGTCCGCGACGCCGACCAGATCGTCCTGCTCGACCAGGGTGAGGTGGTCGAGCGGGGCACGCACGAGGAGCTGCTCGCCCTCGGCGGCCGCTACGCGGCGATGGTCGAGCGCGACGCCGGCGTCCCGGCGTAGGGTGCGCCCATGACGATCTCCACCCCGCTCGTGAACCACGTCGACTTCGTGACGATCTTCGTCGACGACTTCGAGAAGGCGGTCGAGTTCTACGGCACCGTGCTCGGACTGGAGCCCGGCCCGCGCTACGGGCAGATCGACGGCCGCGAGTTCGAGACCGGCAACCTCACGCTGTCGGTCATGCGGGCCGGCGCGATCGGCCTCGAGTTCGAGCGCAGCGGGCACCCGATCGCGCTCCAGGTCGACGACGTGGCGGCGGCACGCGAGCAGCTCGAGGCCCAGGGCGTCGAGTTCCAGGGCGACGTGATCGACTCCGGGGTCTGCCACATGGCGCCGTTCCGGGATCCGGCCGGGAACGCGCTCATGCTCCACCACCGCTACGCGCCGCGCGACTGACCGCGCCCGCGGACGCACAGGTGGCGAGCGCGAGCGGGACGTCCTCGGGCGCGACGTCGAGGTCGACCTCGATCGTGCCGCCGCCGTCGAGACCGAGCGACGCGGCGCCGTTGCGCGCGAGCGTCGCCCACAGGTCGCCGTAATGGGCGAGCAGGGCATGGCGGGTCTGGCCCTCGCGGCGCGCGCCGGTCTCCAGCTCGCGCACCTCCTCGAAGGGATCGACGCGGACGTGCGAGTCGCTGCCGATCGCCAGCCGGACGCCGGCGTCGCGATAGCGCAGCGCCGGGAGGTAGCCGTCGCCGAGGTTGCCCTCGGTGGTCGGGCAGGACACGACGATCGTGTCCGTCTCGGCGAGCCGGGCGACGTCGTCGTCGCTCACGTGGATGCCGTGGATGACGCTCGTGCGCGGGCCGAGGAATCCGGTGCGGTGCAGCAGCTCGATCGGGGTGCAGCCGTGCTCGGCGGCGCATTCGTCGAGCTCGCGCCGCTGCTCGTGGGCATGCACGTGGCGGACGAGGCCGTGCGCGTCGGCGTAGCCGGCGAGCTCGCCCAGCCAGTCCGCCGGCACGGCCCGGACGGAGTGCGCGGCGACGGCGACCGACACGCCGGGCGTCCGGTCGGCCCAGGCGCGCAGCGCGTCGAGGCGCTCCAGGAACGCCTCCGGCGTCGGGTCGCTGAAGCGCCGCTGGGCCGGATGGTCGCCGCGGTGGTACGCCGCGGCGATCAGGACCATCTGCAGCCCGGCCTCCACGCCGGCCAGCGCGACCGTCTTGGCGAGCACGTTGGGATCGCCGGCGTAGGGCGTGCCGTCGGGCTGGTGGTGGACGTAGTGGAACTCACCGACCGCGCCGTAGCCGGCGGCGGCCATCTCGGCGTAGACGCGGCGGGCGACGTCGCGCATGCGGTCGGGGTCGAGCGCGGCGGCGAGGGCGAACATCGCCGTCCGCCACGACCAGAAGTCGTCGTCGAACCGCGATGGGCGCTCGCCGATTCCGCGCAGGTCGCGCTGGAAGGCGTGTGAGTGCGCGTTGACCATCGCCGGCACGGTCGCCCTCATGCGGCCAGCTCCTCCAGCGCCGCGAGCATCGCGTTCGCGGCGACCGCGGCGTCCTCGAGGCTGACGCTCTCCTCGGGCGAGTGGCTGACCCCGGTCGGGTTGCGCACGAAGACCATCCCGGCCGGGATCCGCTCGGCGAGCACGCCGGCATCGTGGCCGGCGAAGCAGGTCAGCTCGTCGCCCGGCGCGTGGCGGCGGAGGGCGGCGCGGACGTCTCCGTCGAACTCAATGCCCGGCGAGCGCGAGGCGACGGTGAAGTCGGCCGGGACGGCCAGCGGCGTGGCCCGCAGCGCCTCGAGCCACGCGTCGATGGTGGCCGGGTCCGGCGTGCGGGCGTCCAGGAACAGCCGCACGTGCGCGGGCACGGTGGTGAGCGCGTTCGGCTCGACCAGGATCCGCGCGGCGGTCACGACGAAGTCCGGCTCGGAGGCCGCGAGGTCCTCGGCGGCGACGATCAGGCGGGCGGCCGCGGACAGCGCGTCGGCCCGTTCCTCACGGCGCGTGGTCCCGGCGTGGTCGGCGCGTCCGTGCAGATCGGCCTGCACCCGCAGCCGCGACGCGAGGCCGGCGACGACCCCGGCCGGCCGGCCGGCGCGCTCGAGGTCGCGGGTCTGGTCGATGTGCAGCTCGACGAAGCCGCGCAGGCGCCCCAGCCACTCCGGGGCGTGCGGGAGGCCGCC
>JAXDHL010000028.1:0-11829 GCA_034664525.1 Solirubrobacteraceae bacterium | reverse complement strand
CTCGCCGTCAACAAGGACGTCCACGGCGAGATCGAGGTCGAGCACCTGAGCAACCTGACCCATGACGAGGCCGTCGAGGTCGGCAGCACCGTCGCGGCCCTGGTCGGGCTCGGCATCGCCGGCGAGGAGGGTGCGATCGCCGGTGCGGAGGCCGGTGCCGAGGCGGTCGAGGAGGGCGTCCGGGTGTTCTCGGATGAGGAGGCATGGGACGTCGTGGCCGACATCCCGGAGGACTCGGCCGCGGCGCTCATCCTGCTCGAGCACCACTGGGCGGTCCCGCTGCGCGACGCGATCGCGCGCGCCGGCGGCTTCCGCATCTCCGACGGCTTCATCAGCCCGCTCGACCTCGTCGAGGTCGGCCTCGCGTCGGCCGCCGAGGCTCAGCAGCTGCACGACATCGAGACCGCGGGCCACCCCGCGGTCCACTGACCAAAAGACAGGAGCCACCATGTTCGCCTCACGCCGCGTCGCCCGCCGGACCTCCCGCCGCACCGCCCGCCGGGTGTCACGCCGGTAGGCCCGCATCCGACGGCGAGCGCGGTGAGGAGGGCCACCGCGCTCGCCGCTACGTCGCCGGCTCCCGCGGATCGCGCGTGAGCCGCGACGCCGGGCCGAGCCCCCGGTGGGCCGCTGCATTCGGGGGTGTCGCGGCCCACGCACGGGAACGCCCGCGTCCGTGCCGCGATCCGGCCAGATCCGGTCGCGGCGTACGGCGAATTGCACTCCGCCGGGCCGCGCGGGGCATCGTCCGAACCGGGTGATGCGCTCGACCCGGGGGCAGCGGAGGATCGACGGATCGTCTTCCCGCCACGAGAGGTCACCACATGAGCGTGCCGTTCAAGGGCATCATCGACGTCGACATCCGCGACTCGACCCCGGACTGGACACCGTTCGAGGCACCCAAGGCGCCCGATGGCGCGCCGAGCGTCGTCTACGTCGTGCTCGACGATGTCGGCTTCTCCGCGATGGGCAGCTACGGCGGTCCGATCGACACGCCGAACATCGACCGCATCGTGGGTGACGGGGTCCGCTACACGCAGTGGCACACCACCGCGCTGTGCTCGCCGACGCGGTCCTGCCTGCTGACCGGCCGCAACCACACGCGCAACAGCATGGCCTGCATCACCGAGATGGCGAACGGCTTCCCGAACTCGAGCGGCGTGATCCCGCCGGAGAACGGGACGATCGCCGAGATCCTCGGCGACGCCGGCTGGAACACCTACATCGTCGGCAAGTGGCACCTCACGCCCGAGCACGAGATGAACCTCGCGGCCTCCAAGCGCAACTGGCCGCTCGCGCGCGGCTTCGAGCGCTTCTACGGCTTCCTGGGCGCCGAGACCAACCAGTGGTACCCCGAGCTGGTCTACGACCAGCACCCGACCGAGCAGCCGTCGTTCCCCGAGGACGGCTACCACTTCAGCGAGGACATCACCGACCGGGCGCTGCGCTTCATCAAGGACGCGAAGGCGATCGCGCCCGACAAGCCGTTCTTCCTCTACTACGCGCCGGGCGCCTGCCATGCGCCCCACCACGTGCCGCGCGAGTGGATCGAGCGCTTCAAGGGCCAGTTCGACATGGGCTACGAGGCGATCCGCGAGGAGACGCTCGCCCGGCAGAAGCAGCTCGGCATCGTTCCACAGGACACCGAGCTGCCGCCGATCAACCCGATCGGGACGGCCGACACGCGCAAGGGTCCCGACGGGCAGCCCTTCCCCGAGTTCGACTTCACGCGGCCGTGGGACTCGCTGTCCGCCGACGAGCAGCGGCTGTTCTGCCGCATGGCCGAGGTCTACGCGGGCTTCCTGGCCCACACGGACGCCCAGATCGGGCGGCTGCTCGACCACCTCGAGGAGACCGGCCAGCGCGACAACACGCTGATCGTCGTCGTGTCCGACAACGGGGCCAGCGGCGAGGGCGGCCCGAACGGCTCCGTCAACGAGATGAAGATCGCCAACGGGATGCCGGACGACATCAAGCAGAACCTGGCGATGATCGACGACCTCGGCGGGCCGAAGGCGTACAACCACTATCCCAACGGCTGGGCGATGGCGTTCAACACGCCGTTCAAGATGTGGAAGCGCTACGAGTTCGAGGGCGGGACCGCCGACCCGTGCGTCATCTCGTGGCCGGCCGGCATGAGCGCGCGCGGCGAGATCCGCCACCAGTACCACCACGCGATCGACCTGGTCCCGACGGTCCTCGACTGCCTCGGCGTCGAGGCGCCGGAGACGATCAAGGGCCACGTGCAGACGCACTTCGACGGCACGAGCATGCGCTACAGCTTCGACGACGCGAAGTCGGCGTCGACGAGGCGCACGCAGTTCTACTCGATGCTCGGTTCGCGCAGCATCTGGCACGACGGCTGGAAGGCGGTCACCACGCATCCCACGATCGCCGGCTGGAGCCACTTCGACGCCGACGAGTGGGAGCTCTACCACACCGAGGTGGACCGCTCGGAGAAGCACGACCTGTCGGCGGAGCGCCCGGACAAGCTGCGCGAGCTCGTGCAGCTCTGGTACGCCGAGGCCGGGGCGAACGGGGCGTTCCCGCTCGACGACCGGTCGCCGCTGGAGATCATCACGCAGCCGCGGCCCACGCTCTCCCCGCCACGCCAGCGCTACGTCTACTACCCGGACGTCGCGGACGTCCCGGAGTCCCAGGCCGTCAACGTCCGCAACCGCTCGTACGCGATCGGCGCGGTGGTGGACGTCGAGCGCCCGGACGCCCAGGGCATCCTGTTCGCCCACGGGTCGCGCTTCGGCGGGCACGCGCTGTTCGTCAAGGACCGCCGCCTCCACTACGCCTACAACTTCGTGGGCGTCATGGAGCAGCTGGTGGTCGCCACCCAGGACATCCCGGTCGGCGAGCGGCTGATCCTGTCGGCCGCCTTCGAGAAGGACGGCGAGGACCCGCCCGGCGTGTCGACCGGCATGCTGACGCTCTACTACGGCGACGAGGCGGTCGGCGAGGCGCGGATCAAGACCCAGCCGGGCCGCTTCATGCTCTCCGAGGAGGGCCTGTGCGTCGGGCGCGACAGCGGGGAGCCGGTGACCGACTACCCCGGCGAGCGCCCGCACGGGTTCACCGGCGGGACGATCGACCGCGTGGTGGTCGACGTCAGCGGCGAGCCGTACCGCGACCTGGAGCGCGAGGCCGTGGCGCTGATGGCGATGCAGTGAAGGTTGGCGCGCAACCGGGCCTCGCCTCACGCGTTTGCCGGCTCCGGCCGATGGCAATCCGATGGGCGTGGACGAGGCCTGGACGCCGTCGTTGAACTTGAGCGAGTACGCCGGACGCTGCCGCCTGTCGCTGGGCGGCTGCGTCATCGGCACCGGTGCGACGCTGCAGGAGGCCGCCGACGACCTGATCGCCAAGCTGCTCGCCGCGGCCCGCCACGTGCGGGCCGGCGGCGTGATCCCCCGCTCCACCGAGCTGCGCGGTCCCGACGCGCGCGTGATGGGCCTGCTGCACGAGCTCGGGCGCATCGACGAGCAGGGCGGCGACATCCGCGCCCGCGTCTTCGGGCCGCTGGCCGACGCGGCCTGACGCTCACCCCGGCCTGACGCTCACCCCGATCGGAGGATGCCGCGCCGGTCGCAGCACGCCAGTGTGGGTTCCATGCCCATCATCGCCGCATCCACCTTCCTGCAAGCGCTGTTCGTCTGCCTGATCGTCATCCCGATCGCCCTGCTGTGGGGGATCGCGGTCGTGGAGATCGTGCGGGAGCGTCACGGCGGCTGGGACATGGTCGGCTGGCTGCTGGTCGTCTGCATCCTGCCGATCATCGGCCCGATCCTGTACTTCGCCTTCCGGCCGCCGCCGGTCACCCAGGCCGAGGTCGAGGAGACCTACCGCGTGCGTGAGGAGCAGCGGCGCGAGGCCGCCCGCCGCCCGACCGGCGGCACCGGCGTCTACCGCTGACCGCTCACTGGCGGAACTCCTCCAGCCGCTCGGCGAGGATGATCTGCGCCGCGGCCTCGATCAGCGCGAGGTGCGAGAACGCCTGCGGGAAGTTGCCCAGGTGCCGGCCGGTGCCGGCGTCGAACTCCTCCGCATAGAGGCCGAGCGGCGAGGCGACGCTCAGCAGCCGCTCCATCAGGTCGCGGGCGCGCTGCTGCTCGCCGATGATCGCCAGCGCCGAGACGAGCCAGAACGAGCAGATGAGGAACGTGCCCTCCTTGCCCGACAGCCCGTCGTCGGTCTCGCCGGTCTTGTAGCGCAGCACGAAGCCGTGCTCGGTCAGCTCGTCGGCGATCGCCAGCACGCTCGCCCGCAGCCGCTCGTCGTCGCGCGGCAGGAAGCCGAAGACGGCGGCGAGCAGGGTGGAGGCGTCGAGCGCGTCGGTGTCGTAGTGCTGGCGCAGCACACCGCGCGCGTCGAGGCCGTGCTCGAGGATGTCGGCCTTGATCTCGCCCGCGACCGCCGCCCAGGTGGTCTGCAGGCCGGCGTCGCCGCGGATCTCGGCCAGCTTGGCGGCGCGGTCCATCGCGACCCAGCACATGAGCTTCGAGGACACGTAGTGCTGCGGCTCGCCGCGCGCCTCCCAGATCCCCTGGTCCGGCTGGCGCCAGACGCTGATCGCGCCCTCCGCCTGGGCCTGCACGACCGGCCACAGACGCCGCGGCAGGCGCTGGCTGCGCCGCGTGTGCAGCAGGACCGAATCGAGCGCCGCGCCGTAGACGTCGTTCTGGCGCTGGTCGAACGCGCCGTTGCCGATCCGCACCGGCCGTGCGCCGGCGTAGCCGGAGAGGTCGTCGCGGGTCGTCTCGGTCAGGTCGCGGCGGCCGTCGATCCCGTACATGATCTGCAGCGAGCCGTCCGCGTTGCGCGGCAGGTCGCCGATGAACTGCATGAAGTCGTCGGCCTCGGTGTCGAGGTCGAGGAAGTGCAGCGCCTGCAGCGTGAAGGTCGAGTCGCGGATCCACGTGTAGCGGTAGTCCCAGTTGCGCTCGCCGCCGGGCGTCTCGGGCAGCGAGGTGGTGAGCGCGGCGACGGTGGCGCCGGTCGGCATGAACGTCAGGCCCTTGATCGTCAGCGCGGAGCGCTGCATCGCCTGGAACCAGCGGTGGTCGATCAGGCGGACGCGCGACAGCCACGAGCGCCAGAACCGCGTCGTCGCCTCCAGCCGCGCGTTCGCGGCGTCGACGTCCGCCGGGCCGACGAGGCCGTCCGCCCACGACAGCGAGCAGAACACCTCCTCGCCGGCCTCGAGCACGTGGCGGGCCCGGACGCGGCCGCTCTCGATGCCGACGGCCATGTCGGTGGCCAGGCGGATCGTCAGGCCGTCGGGACCGTGCGCGTCGGCGGTGTGGCGGTCGTCGTCGACCAGCGCCCACTCGGCGGGCACGCGGCCGTAGTCGAACGCCGGCTCGCACACGAGCTCGACGTCGACGCGCCCGTCGATGCAGGACACGGTGCGCACCAGCAGATGGTCGGCGTCCTCGTCGGTGGGGGCGCGCGTGTGCGGCGTGACCGTGTCCTCGCAGTTGCGCGGGCCGATCGTCAGCGAGTCGCGCACGACGATCCAGCCGCCCGGGGCGTGCCATGTCGTCACCAGGGTGTTGGTGCCCGACTCGTAGTGGCGCGACGATGGGACCGTGCGCCCGAACGGGCCGAGGCGGAAGAAGCCCGCCTCGCGGTCGAGCAGCGTCCCGAACACGCTCGGGGAGTCGAATGCCGGCACGCACAGCCAGTCGATGGCGCCGTCAGGCGCGACGAGGGCGCCCGTGTGGCAGTTGGAGAGGAAGGCGTAGTCGGCGATCGGCGGGAACGGCGACGGCGCGGCGGCGCTCTGAACCGGCTGCTGCGCGGGCTTGGTGGAGCTCTGGGGGCGGACGGCGGTGGCCATCCTCTGATGCTCCGCGACGGCCGGGGCGCGGTCATCACCCGATGGGGATGACGACGGCGCTCGCAGGCGCACGTAGACCCAGGGGATGCCTCCGCCGTCCGCGGCCCCGGACCCCGCCGCGCTGCTGCGCAGCCGCAGCTACCTGTCGCTGCTCGTCCTCGCCGCCGCCATCGGCGTCCCCGTCTCGGCGGCGGCGTACGGCTTCCTCAAGCTCGTCGGCGAGTGCCAGAAGCTGCTGTTCACCGACCTCCCGGACGGGCTCGGGTTCGACCACACCCCGATGTGGTGGCCGCTGCCGGTGCTGGCGACCGGCGGGCTGCTGACCGCGATCGCCATCCAGCGGCTGCCGGGCACCGGCGGCCACAGCCCGGCCGACGGCTTCAAGCCGGCCGGCGCGTTCCCGCCGATCGAGCTGCCGGGCGCCCTCGCCGCGGCGTTCGCGACGCTCGCGTTCGGCGCCGTGCTCGGCCCGGAGGCGCCGCTGATCCTGCTCGGCAGCGGGCTCGGGGCGCTCGCCGTGCGGCTGGCCGCGCGCGACGCGCCGCCGATGGCGGCCACGGTGATCGCGGCGGCCGGCGCCTTCGCCGCCATCAGCTCGCTGCTGGGATCGCCGCTGCTCGGCGCCTTCCTGCTGCTCGAGGCGGCCGGCATCGGCGGAGCGATGGCCGGTCTCGTACTGCTGCCCGGGCTGCTCGCCGCCGGCGTCGGGACGCTGATCTTCATCGGCCTGGACTCGCTGACCGGATACGGCACCTTCTCGCTCGCGCTGCCCGGCCTGCCGGCGTTCGCCCACCCGACGGGGGCGATGTTCGGCTGGGCGATCGCGTTCGGCCTGGTGGCCGCGGTGCTCGGTCGCGGGATCTCGCTGGCGGCGCTCGCGATCCGGCCGCTGATCGAGCGCCGCATCCTGGTGCTGACGCCGCTCGTGGGGCTGGCGGTCGCCGGCCTCGCCATCGGCTTCGCCGAGGCGACGGGCCACCCCGTGTCCGACGTCCTGTACTCCGGTCAGGACCAGATGCCGAGCCTCGTCTCGGGGATCGCCGGCTTTTCGGTCGGGGCGCTGGTGCTGCTGGTGGTCTGCAAGTCGCTCGCCTACGCGCTGTCGCTGAGCGCGTTCCGCGGCGGGCCGGTCTTCCCGTCGATGTTCATCGGGGCGGCGGCGGGCCTCGCCGCGCGCAACCTCCCCGGGATGGATCTGGTGCCCGCGATGGCGATGGGCATCGGCGCCATGTGCACGGTGATGCTGACGCTGCCGCTCACCGCCACCCTGCTCGCGACGCTGCTGATCGGCACCGACGGGCTCGCCGCGATGCCGGTCGTGATCGTCGCCGTGGTGGTCGCTCATGTCGCAGCCGCGCACCTGCGGCCCGCCGAGCCGGCCGCGCCGCAGGCCGCCACGCGCGCGCCGGCGTCAGCGGAGCGGCGCGCGCCGACCCCGGCCTAGCGTCGCTCGCGATCGCGGTCCAGGGCGTCGAGCCGCGCGAGGATCTCGCGCAGCAGTCGCTGCGTGTCGTCGACGTCCTCGCCGCGCTCGCGCTCGACCTGCTCGCGGGTCGCGTCCTGGCTGGAGGCGACGAAGTACGAGGTGACGATCGCGGTCAGCAGCGTCAGGAAGGTCACGCCGAACACGATCGTCGCCGAGCCGATCACCCGGCCCCACGCCGTGTGGGGGACGATGTCGCCGTAGCCGACGGTGGCGAGCGTGACGATCGCCCACCACAGGCCGTCGCCCCAGCTGTGGAAGTCCTTCGGGTCCACCAGCCGGACCAGCGTCCCGGCCCCGACCGACACGATCACGGTCGCGCCGACCAGGTAGCGGAAGACCGTGCCGCGGGCGATCGCCCGCGCCGTGCGGCGGCGGAACCGGTCCTCGAAGCGGGTCGTCGAGATGCGGGCCACGCACCCGCCATGCTGCGCCCGCGGGGCGGCGCGCGCGTCATCCGGAGCGGATGACCGCGCCGGGTTCACCCGGTTCGGAGGATGCATCGCAACGGTGCCGTTCGTAGCTTCGCAGCACGGTGCCATGACGGCGCCGGATGGCCACCCACCACGAGAAGGAGCCACCACATGGCCAGCACTGTCGGGGCCGGCACGGGCGCAACCGTACGTCCTGCCAGCAGTGAGTACGCGTCCGACGAGAGCTCCGGCTACGGCTGGGTCGTCTTCGCCGGCGTCATGATCGGGATCGTCGGCACGCTCAACTTCATCTACGGGATCGCCGCGATCAGCAACTCGAAGTTCTACGCACGCGACGTCACGTACGTCATCACCGGCCTGAACACCTGGGGCTGGTTCCTGTTGGTCCTCGGCGTGCTGCAGCTCGGTGCGTCGCTGGGCATCATGGCCCAGGTGAAGGGCGTCCGCTGGTTCGGCGTCCTGTGCGCCGCAGGCAACATGCTCATCGCGATGGCGATCGTGTCCGCCGCCCCATTCCTGGCGGTCACGCTGCTCGCGATCGACGTGCTCGTGATCTACGGGCTGATCGTGCACGGGCGTCGCCTGGCCTGACCGCACCAGCCGCTCCGCCTGGGGTTTGTCTCAGGTGGAGCGGCCGGCGGCGATCCGCAGCAGCGCCTGGAGCGCCGCCCGGGTCCCCTCGGGCGCGGCCGCCGAGGGCGACGCACCCGGATGGCGCGGCGCGATCCGCACGCGCAGCACGTGTGGCCGGCTGCGGAAGTGCAGCGGCGGCGTGAGCAGCACGGTCTCCCCGTCGATGCCGGCCGGGACGGCGGCCTCGGCGGTGACGTCGAACGCCGGCGTCGTCCACTGCCGCAGGTCGCCCGGGCGGGTCCCGAGCACCGCGACGCCGAGCCGGCCGGCGTCCAGCCGCGGCCGCGTCCCGGAGCCGACGAGCCGGCCGAGCCGGTAGCGATTGTTGGACACGAGCAGGGCGGCGGCGCCGGCCGGCCCGGCGATGCTGCCGGGCTCGTCCCAGTGCAGGTCCAGCGGCTGCGCGCCGGGGCCGAGGACGTCGGGCACCGTGTCGGCGATCGTGCGCAGCTTGGCCTCCCGGTAGCCCTCGCGCTCGACGGCCACGGCGTAGAGCCCGAGCGAGACGTTGTTGACGAACACCCGGCCGTTGACCTCGGCGAGGTCGACGAGCTGCTCGCCGCCGGACCCGATCGCGTCCAGCGCGCCGACGACATCGTCGCGGTCGACGCCGAGGTCGAGCGCGAAGTGGTTGCGCGTCCCGGCGGGGATGCACGCGTAGGGGAGGCCGGTCTCGGCCGCGACGGACGCCACCACCGCCTGCGAGCCGTCGCCGCCGGCCATCGCGAGCGCGTCGGCGCCGCGGTCGACCGCGGCGCGCACAAGTTGCTCGAGGTCGTCGCCCAGGTGAAGCTCGATCGGCTCGATGCCGCGGGCGCGGGCCTCGCCGGGGAGGTCGAAGCGGACGGCCTTGCCGCCGCCCGACTTGGGGTTGTAGAAGAGGACCGGGTGGTGCACGGGCGTGCCGGGCGGCAGCTTGACGCTGGTGCGGAACGCGATCGCCGCCGCGGCGACGGCGAGCACGAAGGCGGCGAGCACGAGCGCGTTGCCGAGCACGCCGCCGGTGGCGATCACGATCACGAACGACGCGACCAGCAGGGCCAGCGCGGCGACGAGCCCGGCGTCGCGCGCGAACCCGCGCCGGCGGATCCCCCACGACGCGGCGGCCAGGGCCGCCACCAGGCACGCGAGCACCTCGACGCCCTGCGGGAAGCGGTCGATGGCGAGCCCCGCCGCGAGCACCAGCGATGCGGCGCCCAGCCCGAGCGCGCCGACCGCGGCCGCGCGGCGGCGCATCAGGCCCGTCCCCCGCGCTCGGCCGGCACCGCGGCGAGCTCGGCGCCGGCGACCATCGTCGAGGTCTACAGGCCGGCGACGGCGGCCCGACGGGGCGGCTCGGCGAGGCCCTTCTTGACCGCGCGTATCGCGATCCCGAGCACGAGCAGGCTGACGCCGTTGACGATGAACGCGAAGCCGACCAGCAACGCGAGGGTCGCAAAGCCGATGCTCGGGCTGGCGATGATCACGATGCCTGCGACCAGTTCGGTCACGGCGACGACGAGCCTCCAGACGCGATGCCCGGCGAACTCGAAGGCCTGGACGAGGCGAACGGCGCCGATCGCGATCAGCCAGAGGCCGACGACCACGGCGACGAACGCGACGCCGCCGACCGGGTGACGGATGAGTACCACGCCGACGACCGCGTTCAGCGCGCCGAGCAGCGCCACGAGTCCCCGGTTCTCGGTGCTGCCCAGCAGCGAGGCCAACAGCTCGGCGATGCCGCTCGCGAGCACGTAGATCCCGGCCACGACGGCCAGCGTCGGGAGGCTGTTGCCCGGCTTGGCCAGGACGATCACGCCGGCGATCACGCTGAGTACGCCGGTCGACGACACCAGCCACCAAAGGCCTGACAGTTCGCGCGCCTGCTGCCGCGCCACGGGTGCATCGCTCATGGCTCCCAGTCCCTCCGACGTAAGACGTGTCGCATAGCGTCGGACGCTGCCGTCCGCACGACCCGCGCACAACCATGTACGCACCACCGCGCGGGGCGAGGAGGGCACCCGTATGGGCGGCTGAAGTGCATGCACGACGTGCCGGGTGGTGCGGGCGCGCCCTCGTGACACCGGCGTTCCGCGTTGCCGGTCGCTCCCGGGCCATGGAGAATCGGCGGACGAGGCCAGTGACCACCGAGGAGCCCGCATGACCGCCACGATGACCCCCGCGGACGCGCGTCGCGACAAGCGCTCGGCCCGGAGGATCGACCATCCGCACCTGGCGGAGCGGACGGCCGCCGGCCGAGCGGCGCGGTCGGCCGCCCCGCGCTCGTCGTTCGGCGGCTGGACGCCTGCCTCCGGCCGCCCAGACCCGGTCGGTCTGCTCGAGGCCGAGTCCGCCGCGCGCGTACCGGAGCTCGTTCCGATCCGCTACGGCCGGATGCTCGTCTCCCCGTTCACGTTCTACCGCGGCGCCGCCGGCATCATGGCCGCAGACCTCGCGCCGCTACCGACCGCCGGCCTGAACGTGCAGCTGTGCGGTGACGCCCACTTGTCGAACTTCGGCGGGTTCGCGGCCCCGGACCGGCGCCTCGTGTTCGATCTCAACGACTTCGACGAGACGCTGCCCGGGCCGTTCGAGTGGGACGTCGCGCGGCTCGCCGCGAGCGTCGCCGTCGCCGGGCGCGCGCGCGGATCCGATCGCGTGGAGCGCGGCGCCGCCCTGCGCCGCTGCCTGGCCTCCTACCGCGAGGCGATGCACGAGTTCGCCGGCATGCGCGACCTCGACGTCTGGTACGCGCGATTGGACGCCGACGAGATCATGCGGCGCTGGGGGACCACGATCGGCAGCGAGGACAAGAAGGCGTTTCGCAGGACCGTGGCAAAGGCCCGTGGCAAGGACAGCGTCCGGGCGCTGTCGAAGCTGACGCACATCAAGGACGGGGAGGTGCGCATCACGAGCGTGCCGCCGCTGATCGTGCCGATCCGAGAGCTGTTCGCCGACCAGGACAGGGAGGCCCTGGAGGCGGCGCTGCGCGGCCACTACGACGAATACCGGTCGACGCTCGAGGGCTCCATCCGCCACCTCGTCGAGGGCTTCCGCGTGGTGGACATCGCGCGCAAGGTGGTCGGGGTCGGCAGCGTGGGGACGCGCGCCTGGATCGTGCTGCTGCTCGGACGCGACGACGGCGATCCGCTGTTCCTGCAGATGAAGGAGGCGGAGTCGTCGGTGCTCGAGGAGCACCTCGGGCGCAGCCGGTTCACGGCGCACGGGCGCCGGGTCGTCGAGGGCCAGCGACTGATGCAGGCAGCGAGCGACAGCTTCCTCGGCTGGTTCTCGGCCGTCGGCCCCGACGGGGTCCGCCGCGCCTTCTACGTCCGCCAGCTGTGGGACCAGAAGGGCTCGGCCGAGGTGGAGGCGATGACCCGGGCGCGCTTCGAGGGCTACGCCGAGATGTGCGGCTGGACGCTCGCGCGCGCGCACGCCCGCACCGGCGA
>JAXDHL010000027.1:0-3498 GCA_034664525.1 Solirubrobacteraceae bacterium | reverse complement strand
CGCTTCATGACGCTGGAGCGCGGCGACGTGATCCTCACCGGCACGCCGGCGGGGACGGCGGTCGTCGCCCCGGGGGACGAGATCGAGGTCGAGCTCGAAGGTGTCGGCGCCGTGCGCAGCCGGGTGGTCGAGGCGCCCGTCGCGCCGGCCGCCCACGGTGCGATGCCACGCGCGACGGCGTCCGCGCGGGCGTTCGCGACCGGGAGCAATGCGCCGCGCCCCGTCGTGCTCTCCGACGATGCCGTGACCGCGCTGCGCCGGGTGTCGACGGCGACGCTGACCGCGCAGCTCGCCAGGCGCGGCGTGGCCAATGCCTTCCTCACCGGGCTCCGCCCGTCGCGACCGGAGCTGCGGATGGTCGGCTACGCGCATACGCTCCGCTACGGCGCCCTGCGCGAGGACGTACGCGATGCCCGCAAGGGCGCCGAGGATGCCCAGAAGCTCGCCGTCGAGACCGTCTCACCCGCCGACGTGCTGATCATGGAGGCCCGCGGCGACGCCGGCGCGGGGACGATCGGTGACATCCTCGCCGCCCGTGTGCTCGCCCGTGGCGGGGCGGGGATCGTGACCGACGGCGGGGTCCGCGACTCGCCGGGCGTCGCCGAGCTCGACGTCCCGACCTACTTCCAGCTTCCCAACGCGGCGTCGCTCTGGGCGAGGCACATCCCGCTCGACGTCGACGTGCCGATCACCTGTGCCGGGGTGCTCGTGCTGCCGGGGGACGTGGTCGTCGGCGACGCCGAGGGCGTGGTCATCCTGCCGGCGCAGCTGGCCGAGGAGATCGCCCACGACGCGGTCGAGCAGGAGGAGCGCGAGGCCTGGGCGCTGGAGCGCGTCAAGGACGGGGAGTCGATCCGCGGCGTGTACCCGATCGCGGCCGAGCGACGGCCCGAGTACGACCGCTGGCGCGCCCGTCGTTAGAAGATCTCGAGCAGGGCGGCGGCGCCTTGTCCGCCGCCGACGCACATGGTGACCACGGCTCGCCGGACGCCGCGGCGGTGGCCCTCGACCAGGGCGTGCCCGGTGAGGCGGGCGCCGGAACAGCCGTACGGGTGCCCGAGCGCGATCGCGCCGCCGTCGACGTTGAGGCGCTCGTCGGGGATGTCGAGTTCGTCGCGGCAGTGGAGCACCTGGCTGGCGAAGGCCTCGTTGAGCTCCCAGAGGTCGATGTCATCGACGGTCAGCCGGTTGCGTGCGAGCAGGCGGCGCACCGCGGGTACCGGGCCGACGCCCATCTCGGCCGGGTCGCACCCCACGACGGTGAAGTCGGCGAACCGGCCGAGGGGCTCGACGCCGACGGCCGACGCGCGCGCCTCGCTCATCAGCACGCAGGCCGAAGCCCCGTCGGTGAACTGGCTCGCGTTGCCCGCGCTCACCGTCCCGTCCGGCACCGCGGGGCGGATGCGGCGGACGCCGTCGAGCGTCGTGCCCGGCCGCACACCCTCGTCCTGTTCGACGCGGACGGGGCCGGACCAGACGCCATCGTCGCGCCGGATCGCCATCGTCGTGTCCACCGGCACGATCTCCCGGTCGAAGCGGCCGGCCGTCCGGGCGGCGTGCGCGCGCTGCTGGCTACGGACGCCGTACTCGTCCTGCCGCTCGCGTGTGATCCCGTAGCGCTCGGCGACCGTCTCTGCCGTGCGCAGCATCGGCCAGTAGAGCGTCGGGCGATGCTCGGCCAGCCATGGATCGGAGAGCATGTGGGTGTTCATCTGGTCCTGCACGCAGGAGATCGACTCGACGCCGCCGGCCATGATCACGTCGCACTCGCCCGCGGAGATCCGGGCGGCCGAGAGCGCGATCGCCTGCAGCCCCGACGCGCAGAACCGGCTCACCGTCATCCCGGGAACGGATTCGGGGAACCCGGCCCGCAGGCCGATCTGGCGGCCGATGTTCTGGCCGTTGGCGCCCTCCGGGTTGGCGCAGCCGATCACGACATCCTCGACCTCGGCGGGGTCCAGCCCTGCACGCTGCAACGCGGCGCCGACGGCGTGGGCGCCGATCGTCGCGGCATGGGTGAGGTTCAACGCGCCGGTCCACGCCTTCGTCAGCGGCGTCCGGGCGGTCGAGACGATCAGCGCCGGGCTCATCGGGCGGGCCGCTCCCAGGTCGTGATCGACCATCCGCGGTCGGCGTACTCGGTCAGCAGCGGAGCGGGTGACCAGAAGTCGCCCTCGAAGCGGCGCATCGCCCGCAGCACCTGGTCCAGGCCGAGCTGATCGGCATAGAACAGCGGCCCGCCGCGAGCGCCGGGGAACCCGTAGCCGTTGAGGAAGACCACATCGATGTCCGAGGCGCGCACGGCGATGCCGTCCTGCATGACGGCCGCGGCCTCGTTGACGAGGGCGTAGATGCACCGCTCGACGATCTCGTCGTCGCTGATCGCCGCTCGCCCGTTGGGTACTCCCGACCAGCCGGCGACCAGGTCGCCCACCCGGGGATCGAGCGTGGGCGTGGGCGGCGCGTAGCTGTACCACCCGCTGCCGGACTTGCGTCCGAGCCAGCCGCGTTCGGCGAGCTGGTCTGCCAGGTGCCATTCCGGCCCGGCCGCGCCGCGGGCGCGTCGCGCCTGCCAGGGGATGTCGTTGCCGACGAGGTCAAGCGCCCGGAACGGGCCCATCGCCATCCCCCAGGCCTCGAGCGCCGCGTCCACCCGATCGGGCGTGACCCCGCGCTGGAGCAGGGCCATGGCCTGGCGGACGTACTGGTCCATGAGCCGGTTGCCGATGAAGCCATCGCCGACACGCGCCACGACGCCGATCTTGCTCAGGCGCCGGGTCAGACGCGCCGCCCGGGCCAACGTATCCGGGGACGTCGCGGCTCCCTCGACGATCTCCACGAGTCGCATGACGTGGGCCGGGCTGAAGAAGTGCAGTCCGACGACGTCGGCCGGCCGGCGGGTCGCGCTCGCGATCGCGTCGAGGTCCAGCGACGAGGTATTCGAGGCCAGCAGCGCACCGGGTTTGGCGTAGCGGTCGGCTTCGGCGAAGACGGCCTGCTTGACGGCGAGGTCCTCGAACACCGCCTCGATGACCAGGTCGGCGTCCCCGAGCTGCTGCAGGCCGACGTCGCCGCGCAGCCGGCTCACCTGAGCGTCGCGGACATCGGGGTCCAGCCGTCCCTTGGTCACGGCGCGATCGAGCTCGGCGCGCACCGCCGCCGTGGCCGCGTCGGCGCGCTCCCGCGCCGTCTCGACGACGGTCACCGCAAGCCCGCCGGCCAGGAGCGCCAGGGCGATCCCGCGCCCCATCGTGCCGCCCCCGATCACGGCCGCGCTCGTCACGTCCGCAAGCCGCGTGCTCGGCTGGACGCGACCGGCGCGCCGCTCGGCCAGGAAGCGGTAGCGGAACGCGCGGGCGACCGGGCTACGGCTCAAGGTCTCAAACAGCCGGAGCTCGGTGGCGAGGCCGTCGTCGAAGGGCAGTGCCGTGGCCGCCAGCGCGTCGAGCGCGTAGGCGGTCCCGGGGAGCGCGGCCCGGTCGCGGGCGGCAGCACGGC